>CALGAD010000066.1 GCA_937951955.1 uncultured Bacillaceae bacterium | reverse complement strand
CAATCGATAATGAAATCTAAAGAAAGGGGGAGTATAACTTTTAACATATCCATTCCTGAATAAAGTTCGAATTCGAAACAAATTAGTTGACGGACTGGAGATTAATGTGATAAAGTTATCTCGAATTAAAAATATACGAATTGATATTATTTGTGTGTATATAAATTATAGGGGGAAGAAAAATGGAAAACTTAAAAGGAATCCATCATGTAACGGCGATAACAAGCAGTGCAGAAAAAATTTACGAATTTTTTACGTATGTATTAGGAATGCGTTTGGTGAAAAAAACGGTAAACCAGGACGATATTCAAACATACCATCTTTACTTTACCGATGATGTCGGTAATCCGGGGACGGATATGACCTTTTTTGATTTCCCGGGGATACCGAAGGGGATTCATGGTACAAATGAAATTTATAAAACATCGTTCCGGGTACCGGATGATGCAGCATTAGAATACTGGGTGAAACGTTTTAATCGTCTAAACATTAAACACTCCGGGATTAAAGAACAGTTTGGTAAAAAGACATTATCTTTTGCCGATTTCGACGATCAGCAATATCAATTAATTTCGGATGAAAACAATAAAGGTGTGCCCTCCGGAATTCCGTGGCAAAAAGGTCCGATTCCGTTAGAATACGCCATTACCGGATTGGGTCCCATCGTTGTCCGCGTATCTTATTTTGACTATTTTAAAGAATTGCTGGAAAAAGTTTTCGGCTTTAAGCAAATTGCTAAAGAAGGATCCCTCTATCAATTCGAAGTCGGAGAAGGGGGGAATGGTGCCCAGGTATGGGTGGAACATAATGTTGTCCTGCCGACAGGAAGACAAGGTTACGGTACCGTGCACCATGCTGCTTTCCGTGTCGATAATCGCGAACAGCTAGACGAGTGGGATAAGCATTTCCGGAGTTTCGGTTTACAAACCTCTGGATTTGTAGAACGCTTCTATTTCCAATCACTTTATACCCGGATTACACCTCATATCTTGTTCGAATTAGCAACCGATGGACCGGGATTCATGCAAGATGAGCCGTACGAAACTCTCGGTGAAAAACTATCTCTGCCACCATTCTTCGAACCACAGCGTGAACAAATTGAAAGACTCGTTCGACCGATTGATACCGTCCGTAGCAATAAAGTTTTTGAAAAAGAATACGAAGATTAAGCAATGAATCCAGTTTTCCGCAGCCATTTGGCTGCGGTTTTTTTCATCACCTTAACTATAAGGAGTCATCAAGTCAAAAAATTGTCACAAATAAATGAATCTAAATTCAAAAAATAATAAACTTATAGAAAAAACCTTTTGTAAATGCTATATTAATAGTTAAAACATAAACAAAGGACGGTGGATTTGGATGTCAGTAGCTGTAAAAAAAGAAAACTACTTCTATGCTTTCCATAAGAAGAACCAGCCCGCTGTGAAGGTGGCTCCCGGTTCACAAGTCGTTATCGAAACGTATGATTGCTTCCAGAACCAGATTCAATCCGAAGACATGGAATTCGGCGGTGTGGATTGGGGGAAAATTAATCCGGCAACAGGGCCAATTTATGTTGAAGGGGCACAACCAGGGGATATTTTAAAAGTGACGATCGATAATATGGAAATTGGCGAACAGGGGGTTATGGTGGTCGGTCCTGACCTTGGCGTTTTAGGGCATAAAATTGAAAAAGAGCAAATTAAATTAATCCCGATTAAAGATGGAAAAGTAATCTTTAATGACAAATTACAATTCCCTGTCAATCCGATGATCGGTGTCATTGGGGTTGCCCCAGAGGATGAAGCCATTCCTTGTGGAACCCCGGGACCGCATGGTGGCAATATGGATACAACCCTCGTGACAACAGGCGCGACCCTTTATTTCCCTGTATTCCATGAAGGCGCATTGTTCGGACTCGGTGATTTACATGCTGCCATGGGCGACGGGGAAGTCAGTGTATCCGGTATTGAGGTACCCGGTAAAGTAACGGTTACACTCGATGTGGTGAAAGGCAAATCCATTCCTTATCCGTTCCTGGAAAACGAAGATGGGCTTTATGTACTTGTTTCCAGAGAAACTGTCGATGAAGCGGCCAAGCTGGCGGTAGAAATTATGGCGGAAACTTTGCTGCCACATACAGAATTGAATTTAGGAGAATTGACGATGTTATTTAGTGCCGTCGGTCAATCGCAAATTTCGCAAATTGTCGATCCGCTCATGACAGCCCGCTTCTTCGTCCCGCGCTTTGTTTTAGAAGCTTATAATATTAAACCATTTGCATAATCCGTGCGCGCCTTCCTTTTTCGTATTCAAAGGAAGGCTTTTTTACATGCTTTCTCGAACGAACCCCTAGTATTATCATCTTGTTTTCTGATTAGTAGAAAGCGTGTTGATAGAGAAATTAACAGTGTAATGAATGAATATGACTTGATATTTGAAACGAAAAGAGATTGCCGGTTTGGCAATCTCTTTTCCTATGAACAGTTTATTCGTCAATCTCTACAAAAAATGTATCGGGGCCGGTTTGGACGATGCTGCCGCCCTTCGGTTCGATACTGGCTTTTAACATTTTTAAATCGGGCACATTTTCGTTTTGAATAAAGAGCCGGGATGCACCATTTTCAATCGTAAGCAGCGCACCGTGTATTTCATCGTCAGTATAAATGATCCAAACTTGATAGTCTTGATTTGTTAACTGCCTGAGCCCGTTTACTTCCAGGAAAAGTTCCTTCGTTTGATCATTGATCCAGATGTTTCCGTTAATGGAATTGTAATAGGCAGAGGCGGGGACGATGTTTAGCTGTTTCGTATGGGGGTTTTGCTGTAATTGTTCAGCGCGTATTTGATCATTCACCGCCACCGGTACCGTGTTTTTCACTTTAGCAATCATCAGGCTTATCCCGATAAATAAGCAAAGCATGGCGGCAAGACTGATAACGGGTAAAGGCCAAGTACGTTTCTTTTTCATGCGCCGCTTGATGATACTATTCCAGATTCGCTCTTTCAGATGCTTTGAGGGGGGGACCCGTTCTGCTTCCGATAAAATGATTTGCCACTGATGAAGATTACGATAGCATTCGACACAATGAAGCAGATGGTTTTTTACCATTTCTTCCTCGCTCTGCTCTAGATTACCAAGAAGGTAATCGACTAGTTTTTCTTCGGGGATATGTTTAATGGTCATTCTGTCTCCCACCTCCACCGGGCTGGATCCATTCGACTAAAGATTTTTGTTTCCGCAAATTATTAAGTCCGTAGCGAATGAGCGATTTTACCGTGCCTAAAGGCTTGTTCATGACTTGAGCAATTTCCCGCTGGGTTTCTCCTTTAAAATAGGAGCGGATAATCGCCTCCCGCTGCTCTTTCGGGATATGATTCAAGGCCTCGAAAATAACGTCTTTCTCCAGATTCGCCATGATAAAGGCATCGGCACTTTGTTCTGATTTTTCGATGACCGATTCGAGACGCTGAATTAATAATGGTTTCTTTTTTCGCAAGCGGTCCAGAGACCGGCTTTTTGTTTTAACGGCGAGCCACGCCTTGATACTACCCCGATCGGGATTATACTCTTTATATTTTTCAATCACTTCTAAAAAAACATCGTGGGCGATATCTTCTGCTTCCTGGGGGTCTTTCGTTAAGGCGTAGGCAATGCCGTAAATGTACGATATATATTTTTCGTAAAATAATTCGAAGGAATGTCGGGAACCGATGTCAATTTCTTCAAGCCATTCACTCTTTGAATGATTCTGTTCCATTTCCACCGCCATCCTTTCACTCAGCGCTCCAAATGATAGGAGATAGTTGCAATGGATGGGAATTTTGACATGAACGATTCGCTATCATTATTATATCCTATAAAAATATTATATTTTTTGTCGGAAATAAATCCAAATGAATGTTTCATTCGTACCAATTATGAACAACAAATAGGAGGGAATAACGATGTTGCGAAAAATACTAACGATTTTATCTAGCATTATACTATTTTTCACTCTTATTCCTATCCAAAAAACATATGCCGTTGAAAATGTAACGTTATTTACTCCATTTACAGGAACAACCGCCATCCCGGGCGAAACGATTTCCTATACCGTTGATGTGATAAACAGCGGTTCTTCGATTCAAAGTATGTCCTTTAGCCTGGAAAATGCCCCGGAAGGCTGGGATTACAAAATCACCGCTGATGGCCGGGATATTCGTGAACTATCCGTCCGGGGGAATAGTGAACAACAAATTCATTTGGATATCACATTGCCGCTCGATGCGGACAAGGGAGATTATCGCTTTAATCTTGTTGCCAGCAATGATTCTGGAAAAAGTTCACTGCCACTGCTCGTTACCGTAACCGAGCAAGGTTCATCGGCTACCGAATTAACGAGTGAACAGGCCAACTTACAGGGACATGCTGATTCAGATTTTAATTATACCGTTACGATTCGCAACCGGACGGCTAACGAACAAAACTATGCGTTAACCACACAAGCCGGTGAAGGTTGGGGGGTAACGTTTAAATCAGGTAGCGACTCCATTTCATCCATCCAGGTCGAGCCCAATGCATCTGAGGATATCACGGTTACGGTTACACCCCCAGAAAATGTGGAAGCCGGTACTTATGAGATACCGATTCGCGCCCAATCCGGTAATACCGCAGCGGAATTAGTTTTAGAGGCTGTCATTACCGGTTCTTATGATATGCAGCTCAGCACAAAAGACGGCAATTTAAGTACAGATGTCACTGCTGGTGGAAAACGAACGGTTCAATTAGTCGTTACGAATACCGGAACAGCACCACTCGCCGGAATTGAAATTACCGATAGCACACCGCCTAATTGGGAAGTCGAGTATGAAAACAATACGATCGCACAGTTAGAACCAGGGGATAGTGCAACGGTAAAAGCCATAATCACAGCTCCGGATGAAGCGATTGCTGGAGACTATGTCGTGACATTTAAAGCAACCGCTCCTGAAGTTTCAGCGGACGCCACATTCCGTGTTTCGGTAGAAACATCGACCCTCTGGGGAATCGTTGCGATCTTGATCATTGCTTTAGTGGTGGGTGGATTGTATTACATCTTTAAGAAATACGGGAGGAGATAAGCGTGACCGAGGCGATTATTCAGCTGAAAAACTTGACGAAAAAATACGATGAACAATACGCGGTGAACGATCTCTCCCTTACGATTAAAAAAGGTGAAATATTCGGTTTACTCGGTCCGAATGGTGCTGGAAAAACAACGACAATTTTGATGATATTAGGTTTAAGTGAACCGACCTCTGGAAAAGTGACGGTTTGCGGGATTGACTCCACCCGCAATCCGATCGGGGTTAAAAAAAGAGTTGGATATTTACCGGATAATGTCGGCTTTTATACGCATATGACCGGTTTGGAAAACTTAATGTATACCGCCCAATTGAACGGTATTTATGGTGAAAAAGCTGAAAAGCGGGCGTTCGATTTGCTGGAAAAAGTTAACCTGCTCGATGCCGCACATAAAAAAACCGGTAAATATTCACGGGGGATGCGGCAGCGGCTCGGGCTCGCTGATGTTTTGATAAAAAATCCAGAGGTCATTATTCTCGATGAACCGACCCTCGGGATTGACCCTGAAGGGGTACGGGAGTTACTCAAATTAATCAAACAGTTGAGCAAAGAGGAAAAAATCACCGTCCTCCTCTCCTCCCACCAACTGCATCAAGTCCAGCAAATTTGTGATCGTGTCGGTATTTTTGTCAAGGGAAAGCTGTTAGCCGAAGGAAACCTGGAAACGTTAGCGAAAAAATTGTTTATCGAGGACAATTTTGTCATTCAAGTCAAGGTAGATCCGATTCGTGCTGAGCTAATTGAAAAAGTGAAGAGTATCCCATCGGTTCATAAAGTGGAACAACTGGGTCAGCAGCTCGAAATTTATTGCGGGGAAGATGTCTCAGCAGAAATCAGTAAACTGATCGTGCAATCGGGAGCTCATTTACTACAACTGAATAAAAAAGATTTCGGTTTAGATGAAATTTACCATCGTTATTTTGAAGGACGTGACGAAGATGACAGGAAAAATTAACAATCCATTTTCCCGCTGGCTGGAAAAAATCACGAATCTTTTCCCAGGAGATGATGTGTCCATCTCTGAACGTCCAGATCGCCAGGCTTTCTGGATGATTGTTCGGAAAGAATTTGCTGACTCCATCCGCAGCTGGAGAATTGTCATTTTACTGGCCATCATCCTCCTCACTTGCATCGCTTCCCTCTATACAGCAGTAACAACGATACAGGATGTGGTGGAAGCATCGGAGGATGCCCAGAAAATCGGGAGAGGTGCATATTTGTTCCTCAGTTTATTTACGGTTTCTGATGGAGCGATGCCTTCTTTTATCACCTTTATCGGTCTGCTCGGACCGTTGCTAGGAATTGCTTTAGGTTTTGATGCCATCAACTCCGAGCGGAACCGGGGAACATTGAGCCGCTTGATGGCCCAGCCGATTCCACGGGATTATGTCATCAATGCTAAATTTGTTGCATCCGTCCTTTTATGTACACTGCTCTTCTTTTCATTAGGTCTGCTCGTCATGGCCTTCGGGATCTTGATTTTAGGGATCCCCCCGACCGGGGAAGAATTTGCCCGCATCATGTTCTTCCTATTCTTATGTATCGTTTATATCGCGTTCTGGCTCAACTTAGGGATTTTATTTTCCGTTATCTTCCGGCAAGCGGCGACATCAGCGCTGGCCAGCATTGCTGTCTGGCTGTTCTTTGGCGTGTTTTTCCCCATTATCGTTAATTTATTTGCCAATAATGTTTTAAATGTCGAGCAGGTTGCATCGATGACTGAACTCGTATCAAGGTATGGATGGGTACTGGCCTTGATGCGTCTGTCTCCTAATTACTTGTTCAATGAATCGGTGACCGTTCTTTTATCACCGACGACAAGGTCAGTCGGTGTTGTCACGATGGAACAAATGGTTGGTGCGGTCACGAGTCCGCTACCATTGACACAAAGCTTATTGCTTGTGTGGCCTCAAATTACCGCGATGATTGCTGCCACATTGATTTGTTTTGCGATTAGTTATGTCTTGTTTATGAGACAGGAAATTCGTGCATAAATATTGAAAGAACAGACCCTGAAAGCAATAAGATAGGGTCTGTTCTTTTTTGGACGTGATTGAGGTAGGTATTGGTCATCTAGCAAAATCATTTATATCTTTTGTCTTTCTAAATCTTTTGACATCATATTTATATTCTTGTAAGATGAACGAAAGGAAATTGTTTGCTATGATTGTAGTATCGAGGTTCACTACTTGTCTAGAAATCCTTTAAAACAAACATTTGAGAGGTAAGCATCGAGAAATACGAATAAAAAGGATGATTATGATTGAATCATTTTATCGTAACGAATAACTTGTCCGAACATATAAAAAAAGAGCTGGAGGCGATCCAGAAATTGATTTTGCCCCTGGCGAAAAAGACGTCAAAATATATGTTCTGGACTTACCCGCTTATCGGAATATCGCTCATCAATATCGTTTATTTGCTCTTTTTTGCCCCTGAGTTTATGGATAATAAATTTTTGCTCATTCTCTATTCGATTCTCGGCGCTTTAGGGCTGGCGCTGTATAAGGAGATTCGCTTGAACAAAAAAGAAATCCAAAAAATCGGTACCCAGTACATCATTGAACGGATGAAAAAGAGCCGTTTTGTCGGTGAGGACCGAAAAACCTATTATATCCGTACGGTAGAAAAATTACCCGTTCAAGCACTCGATTTCTTTATTCGCTTTTTGCAAGAAGAGGAGCGGAATAAACGGGAATTCGCTCAAGAACATTCCGAACAATCCATGGAATCTAACGAACAAGATTGATAATTTTGCAATAAAAAACCTTCCATAACACCGGGTTATGGAAGGTTTTTTATTATTCCGCTGGATTTTCCAGTTCATTTTCTGAATGATTTTTCTCATTCTGTTTCGCTTCGCGATGAAGTTTTACGATCCGGACAATGTTTAAGAATATGACTTTCGTGACCGCATAAAAGGGTACACCGAGAATCATACCGACAACACCAGCCAGGTTTCCGGCAACGAGTAAGATAATAATGATTGTGACCGGATGGGTTTGTAATTTATTGCCGATGACTAACGGTGAAATTAAATTACTTTCAATTTGCTGGGCGATAATCGCCACGACAATCGTCAGTAAAGCGGTAAGCGGTGAGTCGAATAAGGCGATGATGACCGCTGGTGCTGCCCCTAAGACCGGTCCCAGGTACGGGATAATGTTCGTTAAAGAAACAATTAATGCCAGGATCAAAGCATAGGGCAAGTCGATGATGATATAACCGATATAAGATAAAGTTCCAACACAAAGAGCAACAATAAACTGACCTTGTATATATGTTTGCAGTGTCCGCGACATATCTTTTAATATTTTTAATCCTTCGGTCCGATAGCTGGAAGGCATAAAGCGAACGATAGCGCCTGGTAGTTTGTGACCGTCTTTTAACATAAAGAATAAGAGAAAGGGCACTGTACCGATGACAAGAGCAATATTGGCGACAATACTGAGAATGCTGGCGATTCCAGTAGAGAAGGCATCGGGTAATTTTACGACCGTATTCATGACCCATTCCTCAATATTTTCTAGTGTCACGTATTCTTGTGTTAAGATCCATTGAAATACGGCACTATCCGAAAATTCGCTGAAAAATTTTTGTAATTGATCAAAATACACCGGAATATCGGCAATTAATTCTTTAATTTGCGCACCGATCGCGGGAGCACCGATTGCGATTATCAAAATAATCAACCCGATAAACACGAGGAAGATTGTGAAGATTGCCAGGGTGCGGGGGAATTTCCAGCGTTCTAGATAGTCGACGACCGGATTGAGAATAAAATAAAGGAAGCCCGCGATGACAATCGGGAAAAACAAAGTGGAAACGAAAATGATTAAAGGTTCAAATAAAAACGATACCTGGGAACCGAAGTAGATGATAGCTATAAGAATTAATATTTCCAGGGACCAGAAAAGCAGTTTTGATTGGCGCAAGTTCAATCTCCTTCCAGAAAAACATTTTTATTCATAAAATAACGTAAAGGAATTTATTTCAAAATACATATTACATTTAAAAGTATACCATTTTCTTTTGTGAAGAGGAAAATTAATTTAGAAATGTTTCTTGTATAACTTTATAGAAAAAGTAGGATCAAAAAAATGCCGGTATTAAACTTTCCCGCCAGGAAAGATAACCGGCATTTCGCTTTTTGTACACACTTTATGAATTAGTCAATGGGAGTATGGAAACTGATTTTGGTAGCCCTGGAATTGTTGATAGTCTTGCTGTAAGGTTTGCTGATCAGCCGCTTCAAAGCCGTACCATCCTTTTTTGAACATTAAATTAAACAGTTCCCGCTGACAGTTCTGGGTTTCTGTGAAGATCTGCAAAATATCTTGATATAGCTTTTCATGGCTCGCTTCGTTTAAAAAGACATTATAGCCCGATGTTAAATATTTTTCGGTAGAGAGCATGTCATTAATGAAGTCCCGATCATTCATTTGCGGTGTTTTGGGAATTTGTGTAGCCGGGTTTTGAATTTTATTTTGCTGATTCACAAGTTTCCCTCCTTTTTACATTAAATATGGTTTGTTTCCGGAGTTTGCATTCGTATTTAAGTGGGATAGAATGGTTTGATAATGTTTCTGGTGCATTTGTCCTGCCTTATTTAGTAAAGCTTGGATTTCTTGGTCTTGACAGTGATTGGCGAAAAAGTGCGCTTTTTTCATGGCAAGTAAATTCCAGGCCAGCATGTCTTTAATATACAGAGAATCTTTAATGGTAACGACTTGCGGGGGTTGTGGGAATGGCTGTGCCTGACCCTGACCTTGTCCCATTCCTTGTTGCATGTTATTATTTTGCATTTCCTGCCCTCCTTAATTAAATGAAGTACTTTTCCAAAATTAGTATTCCGAACTTGCCTGCCTTTATGCACGGTAAATAAATTTGAAAATTGTTTATTTTATGGGTATACTTTCAATTGTAAAAACGAAAAGGGGATTGGAAAACGACGGGGATGAAGAAGCGGTCGCAATTAGATACTTTGCTGAAAAGAAGGGGAGTTATATGGAGAAATTATTACGGAATTTCTTTTTATTTTTATCCAATAATAAATTATTGAAGAATCTTGCGAAAAAATTCGGCTTGAAGTTAGGGGCATCCCGGTTTGTCGCTGGACAAACCCTGGAAGAGGCAGTGGAAGTGATTAAAGGATTGAATGAGCAAGGGCTCGCTGTAACGGTTGACTATTTAGGGGAATTTGTTGAAAGTGAAGAGGAAACCCGAACGATCACGAATCACTGTATAAAAACCATTGAAGCGATTCGAAAAGAGAATCTTGACGCCCAATTATCGATTAAACTAACCTCCCTTGGACTTGATTTGTCGGAGGAGTTATTAAAAGAAAATTTATTAAACTTATTAAATACGGCACGGAATAATCATGTTTTCGTTACGATCGATATGGAGGATTTTTCGCGCTGTGACCAAACCCTTCGCCTCTATAAACAATTAAAAAAGGAATATACCGATCTCGGCACAGTGTTGCAAGCATATCTGTATCGTACGGAAAAAGATATAAAAAGTTTGGTAGATTATCAGGCGAGTTTACGGCTTGTCAAAGGGGCATACAAAGAACCGGAAGAGGTCGCTTTTCCGGACAAGAAAGATGTCGATGATAATTTTAAAAAGTTAATCCGATATTACCTGGATAACGGTTACTATACAGCTATTGCCACCCATGATGATGCCATTATTGAAGATGCGATTCAGTATATAAAAGAAAAGAATATCCCGCAAGAAAAATTTGAATTCCAGATGTTATACGGAATTCGTACCGAACGGCAGTTGCAGCTAGCAGGGGAAGGATATAAAGTCCGGGTATATGTACCGTATGGAACAGACTGGTTCGGATTTTACATGCGCCGTCTGGCGGAACGTCCGGCGAATGTATGGTTTGCCTTGAAAAATTTGTTTAAACGCTAAGCAAACGACACCATTTATAATTTTCAAAAAAATAAAGCGGAATTATTGCGAAGGGATAAAAAATTTTATATATTTAGATTAAAAGATTCTTCTTATTATTTTTTTCAAGTAAAATGAATGAGGATTCATTCAAGATTCGAATCGCATTTCTTCAAGGGGGAGTGAAGATTTGGTCAAACAAATTCGTAAAGTAGCTGTCATTGGTTCAGGGGTAATGGGTTCAGGTATTGCTGCTCATCTTGTCAACTGCGGAATTCCGACATTAATGTTAGACATCGTTCCGAAAGATTTAACAGAAGCGGAGAAAGCAAAAGGATTAACATTAGAAGATCGGGCTGTTCGCAATCGTATCGTTGAAGAAGCGAAGAAAAGATTGTTGAAACAAAAACCAGCCCCACTGACCCACAAAGATAATCTCGCACTTTTGGAAACCGGAAATTTAGAGGATGACATCGAAAGGATCGCAGAGGCAGACTGGATTATTGAAGTTGTCGTCGAAAAACTGGAAGTCAAACAACAAGTTTTTGCACAAATTGATCAATACCGGAAACCAGGCTCGATCGTCAGTTCCAATACGTCCGGCATCTCAGTCCATAAGATGGCAGAAGGACGCTCGGAGGATTTTAAAAAGCACTTTCTCGGCACCCACTTTTTCAATCCACCCCGTTATTTAAAGCTGTTAGAAATCATTCCGACTAAAGATACGGATCCTGAAGTGGCGCAGTTTATGAAAAAATTCGGTGAAAATGTTTTAGGAAAAGGTGTTGTCTTTACCAAAGATACACCGAACTTTATCGCTAACCGCATCGGTACTTTCGGATTGCTAGTGACCTTAAAAGAAGTTCTCGACAATAAATATTCCATTGGTGAAGTGGATTCGATAACCGGTCCTTTAATAGGACGGCCGAAAAGTGCCACATTCCGCACACTGGATGTAGTTGGCCTTGATACGTTTATCCATGTGGCGAATAACGTCTATGAACAAACGGAAGGAAAGGAAAAAGAAGCCTTTAAAGTACCGGAACTGCTGCATACGATGCTGGAAAAAGGCTGGCTCGGAAGTAAAAGCGGGCAAGGCTTTTACTTGAAGAAAGGGAAAGACATTCTCGAATTAAATGTCGAAACGCTCGAATATGAACCGCGAAAAAAACTGAAAACGGCTTCAACAGAAATGGCTAAACAGTCCCGCAACGTCCGGAAAAATTTACAAAAACTCGTCTTTGCCGATGACCGGGCAGGCCAGCTTCTATGGCGCGTATTTGCAGAAACCCTCTTGTACACGGCAGAAATAGCGGATGACATTGCCGATGATATCGTCGCCATTGACAATGCGATGAAATGGGGCTTCGGTTGGGAATTAGGACCCTTTGAATCGTGGGATGCGATCGGCTTAGAAAAGTCGGTTGCCAAAATGAAAGAAGAAGGTTACACGATTCCGGGCTGGATCGAGGATATGCTGGCGAGTGGTTTTACAAGCTTCTATAAAGAGGAAAAAGATAATCGCTACTATTATCATGCGGGAGAATACCGTCCGCTTGCGAAAAATCCGAAAGAAATCGATCTGCCACTTTTGAAAAAACAAGGCAAGGTGATCCGGAAAAATACGGGAGCGAGTTTGATCGATATTGGCGATGATGTACTGCTCCTGGAATTCCATTCGCAAAATAATGCGATCGGTCTCGATATCTTGCAGATGATCAATGAGGCTGTCGATGAAGTCGAGAAAAACTGGAAAGGACTTGTCATCGGAAATAAGGGGAAGAACTTCTGTGTCGGTGCCCACCTCGGTTTGATGCTCATGGAAGCTCAAGAGGGCAACTTTGATGAACTCGATTTTGTCGTCAGGAAATTCCAGCAAACGATGCTGAAAATCAAATACAGTACAAAACCGGTCGTCGCAGCACCGCATCAAATGACGCTCGGTGGTGGTGCAGAAGTTTGCTTACCGGCAGCACGCATCCAGGCATCACCGGAAACTTACATCGGTCTCGTGGAAACGGGGGTCGGTTTGATTCCGGGTGGCGGTGGCACGAAAGAGTTGTATATTAAACATCTGGAAAATATGCCCAAGGGTGTGAAATACGATTTACAAGAGATCGCCAATAAAGTATTCGAAACGGTAGCCATGGCCAAAGTGTCCACATCAGCTGAAGAAGCAAGGGAATACGGATTTTTAGGGGCACTGGATGGCATCAGCCGGAATCCTGATCATCTCCACTACGATGCCAAGCAAGTGGTACTTGATTTATATGAAAAAGGGTATCAAGGACGTCCACGCAAAAAAATTCCTGTCGTTGGGGAAACCGGGTATGCGGTACTCTTGCTCGGAGCACAAAATCTATATTATTCCGGATACATTAGTGAACATGATTTAAAGATTGCGAAAAAACTAGCTTACGTCCTAGCCGGAGGAAAATTGCCCTTCGGAACGGAAGTCGAAGAGCAATATTTACTCGATTTAGAACGGGAAGCATTCCTCAGCTTGATTGGAGAACCGAAAACACAAATGCGGATGCAGCACATGCTGTTGAAAGGCAAGCCATTGCGTAACTAAAGGTTTCTACAAAACTATGAGAACAAGGGGGAATTGATCGTGCGCGAAGCGGTCATTGTTGCCGGGGCAAGAACGCCGGTCGGAAAAGCAAGAAAGGGAACGTTAGCCCATGTGCGTCCAGACGATCTCGGCGCTCACGTTATAAAGGAAACATTGAAACGAGCAGATAATTATGACGGACCGATCGATGATTTAATTATGGGGTGTGCGATGCCGGAAGCGGAGCAAGGGCTTAATATCGCCAGAAATATCGGCGCCCTTGCCGGTCTTCCCCATACGGTATCGGCCATTACGATTAACCGCTATTGTTCGAGCGGTCTGCAGTCAATCGCTTACGGTGCCCAGCAAATCATGCTCGGGGCAGCTGATGTGGTGCTTGCCGGTGGGGTCGAGTCGATGAGTCAAGTCCCGATGATGGGGAATGTAATTCGCCCGAATGCGAAGCTTGCCGAAGAGGCACCCGAGTATTACATGAGCATGGGGCATACAGCAGAAGAAGTAGCGAAAAAATATGGCATTACGCGAGAAGAACAAGATCAATTTGCTGTTAACAGCCATAAAAAGGCCCATCAAGCAATTCAAGAAGGAAAATTTAAAGAAGAGATCGCTCCGATTGATGTGACGTTCCGGACAGTGGATCCAAACAATCGCCTTGTTGAAAAAACGGTCACCTTCGACATGGATGAAGGAGTGCGGCCGGATACGAGCATGGATGTGTTAGCCACATTAAAACCGGCCTTTAAGAAGGATGGAACGGTAACCGCCGGCAATGCATCACAAATGAGCGATGGGGCAGCGAGTGTGCTCTTAATGGATCGTGAGAAAGCGAAAGCAGAAGGTTTAAAACCGCTGGCGAAATTCCGCTCCTTTGCTGTTGGTGGTGTGCCGCCAGAAATAATGGGCATTGGTCCTGTTGTGGCGGTTCCGAAAGCTCTGGAATTAGCAGGACTTGAACTGTCAGATATCGGTTTAATCGAGCTAAATGAAGCTTTTGCTTCGCAATCGATTCAGGTCATTCGGGAATTAGGTTTGAATGAAGATATTGTGAACGTCAACGGCGGCGCCATCGCCCTGGGACATCCATTAGGAGCTACCGGAGCAAAGTTAACATTGTCTTTAATTTATGAAATGAAACGTCGCAATGTCCAGTTCGGTATCGTCACGATGTGCATCGGTGGCGGTATGGGCGCAGCGGGTGTATTTGAACTGCTTGATGAATAATGTTCACTGCGAACAAATTCAGGGGAATAAGAACAGGGAGGAGATCACATGGCAAATACATTGGATAATGTCGTCAAAGGCGGTTCCTTCTTAATTGAAGAAATCCGCCCGGATCAAGTTTTTACACCGGAAGATTTTACAGAAGAACATCAGATGATTGCCAAAACGACGGAAGATTTTGTTGAAAATGAGGTTCTGCCACTTGTTGACAAATTGGAAAACCATGAATTTGAACATAGCGTAGAATTGTTGCGCAAGGCGGGAGAGCTCGGCTTATTAAGTGTCGATATTCCCGAAGAATATGGTGGCCTCGGATTAGATAAAGTCAGCTCGGCTTTAATCGGTGAAAAAATGTCTCGCTCCGGTGGTTTTTCCATCACCCACGGGGCTCATGTCGGTATCGGTTCCCTGCCAATCGTGCTATTTGGAACCGAAGAACAAAAGAAAAAGTATTTACCGCAACTGGCCACCGGGGAGAAAATCGCTGCCTATGCGTTAACGGAACCCGGTTCTGGTTCGGATGCACTCGGTGCGAAAACAACGGCGAAACTGAATGAGGAAGGTACCCACTATATTTTAAACGGGGAGAAGCAATGGATCACGAACGCCGGTTTTGCTGATGTATTCATCGTTTATGCCAAAGTCGATGGCGAAAAGTTTACCGCCTTTATCGTGGAAAGAGATTATCCGGGTGTTTCCACAGGGCAGGAAGAAGTGAAAATGGGCATAAAAAGCTCGTCAACCCGGACATTAATCCTCGAGGATGTGCCGGTCCCGGTGGAAAATGTCCTTGGTGAAATTGGGCGGGGGCATGTCATTGCATTTAATATCCTGAATATCGGTCGTTATAAACTCGGTGTTGGCGCTGTCGGTGCCTCAAAAGCAGCCCTTGAAATTACTGTGAAATATGCAAAAGAGAGAAAGCAATTCAATCGGGCTATCGCCGACTTTAACTTAACAAAAGAAAAAATCGGTACACTGGCCGCGGAAATCTATGCTGCGGAAAGTTCGGTTTACCGGACTGTCGGGCTATTCGATGAAAAAATGAGCAAATTATCACCAGAAGAAGCTAAAGATGGGAAAGAAATTGCCAACTCGATTCGAGAATATGCCATCGAATGTTCGTTGAACAAAGTCTTTAATACGGAAGTTCTGGATCATGTTGTCGACGAAGGTGTCCAAATCCATGGCGGCTATGGTTATATGCAAGAGTATGAAATCGAGCGGGCCTATCGCGATTCCCGGATCAACCGTATTTTCGAAGGAACGAATGAAATCAACCGTCTGCTTGTTCCGAGCACATATTTACGAAAAGCGATGAAAGGGGAACTTCCGCTTCTTGAAAAAGCACAGGGCTTGCAAGAAGAATTGATGATGTTTATGCCGGAAGAACCCTCCAGTGAACCGCTGGCATTACAAAAGTATCTCGTCAATAACGCCAAGAAAATCGCCTTGCTAGCTGCTGGCCTGGCGGTACAAAAATATGGTGAGAAACTTGAGCATGAACAGGAAATTTTAGTCAATTTCGCTGACATCGTTTCTCACGTCTATGCTATGGAATCGGCCGTCCTCCGAACCGAAAAGGCAATCGAGCGCGATGGCCTTGATAAACACAAACAAAAATTATTGTATACAGAAATCTTCTGCCAAGAAGCCTTCAATAAGATTGAACAGGATGCCAAAGAAACGATCATAGCCGTCAATGAGGGTGATACTTTACGAATGATGCTTTCTGTATTGCGGAAATTAACCCGGCATACACCGGTTAATGTGATTCCGAAGAAACGGGAAGCAGCCGATGCTGTTATCGCCGCCGCAAAGTATATTGTGTAAATGGAACACCACTGTCCTTAATGGGCAGTGGTGTTTTATTAAAATGATGGAATATGTGGATATTCATTCATATGCTTTTTTGGATAACAATGGTATAATACGGATGAAATGATCACAGGGTGGTGATTAGAATGGCTCTCACATTTTACTGGTATCCGAATTGCGGTACGTGTAAAAAAGCTAAAAAATGGTTAGATGAAAAACAACTCGATTACGAAGCGGTACATATAGTGGACAACCCGCCTTCCCGCAGTGAATTGGAAGAGCTTTATAAAAAAAGTGGTTTGGAACTGAAAAAGTTCTTTAATACGAGCGGGAAAAAATATCGTGAACTCGGCCTGAAAGATAAGGTGAAAACCGCTACCGAGGATGAATTGCTTGATATATTGGCATCAGACGGCATGTTATTGAAACGCCCCATTATCACTGATGGTGAAAAGGTGACTGTCGGATTTAACGAAGAAAAATTTAATGAAACATGGGGATAATGAAGAAGAACGATTAAAATAGGAATCTGATGTATTATAATGTTAAAAAAGTAGTAGGAGGTTTCCTGATGAGTTTACCAAAGGATTTACGTTATACAGAGGAACATGAATGGGTGAAAGTTGAGGGAAATAAAGTACGTGTCGGCATTACCGATTTTGCCCAGTCTGAATTAGGAGATATCGTTTTTGTTGAATTGCCAGAAGTTGGAACCGAACTTTCTGCCAACGATCCTTTTGGCAGTGTGGAATCGGTTAAGACTGTTTCCGAACTATATGCACCAGTCAGCGGGAAAGTCGTTGAAGTGAACGAAGAACTGGAAGACAGTCCTGAATTGGTGAACGAATCACCATTTGATCAGGCATGGATGATTGTTCTGGAAGTTGAGGATTTAAGTGAAGTGGACAATCTCTTGACTGCAGAACAATACGAAGCGATGATAAAAGAAGATTAATTGACAGGGACGCTTTTTTAGGAGCGTCCTCTTTTTTAAGGGGGATAGGGATGACCCACCAGTGCATACGCTGTTAATACGTTCTCGTTTCTTGGCAACGAATGGGTGAGTTGCGGAATGGTTGTGTCGCTCCGTGAGCATCGCCTGAGCGGGCAAGTGATTTTATGAATGGTGGGGATTCATGCAAATGGAAAAAGTGATTATTGTTGAAGGAACAACAGATAAGAAAAAGATCTTACAGGTAATCAACGAGCCAGTAGAAGTGATTTGTACAAATGGCACAATAGGAATAGAGCGGATGGATGAGCTGCTCGAACAATTTTTAGGTGAAGACGTGTATGTTCTTGTTGACGCTGATGAATCAGGAGAGAAATTGCGGAAATTGTTCAAAAGGGAATTTCCTGAAGCGAAACATTTATATATCGATAAAATGTATCGCGAAGTGGCAACCGCTCCCTTCCGGCATTTAGCAGCGGTATTACTGCGTGCCAATATATCTGTTCATGCAAAATTTCTGTAGGAGGCTAGATTTTTGGAAGAGTGGACAAAAGACGAGTTTTTCAAGCGCCTGGAAAATAAGGATCAAGGAGCATATTTCTTATATACTCCGTTTTGTGGAACCTGTCAGTTAGCCGGGAAAATGCTTGCTGTTGTCCAGGAACTTTTACCAAACATGCCGATTGGAAAGGGCAATTTGAATTTTTTACCGGACCTGGCTCAACAATTGAAAATAGAAAGTGTACCGTGTTTGCTCATTTTTAAGGATGGAAACATTGCAGAAAAGATTTATGCCTTTCATTCGGTACCGTATTTATATGAAAGATTAAAAGAGTACGATTCAATTGCTTAAATTAAGTTTGCTCGAAATTTCTGATATCGGTAGTAAATAAGGATCATGTTCTGGAAATGGCTGCATATCGTTTTATTAAACACGAGTTTTCACTTCTCAAGATCGATAATGAACTTCTTAAGGGATTTTTTGTTGACAATAGCCTATGATGGTGCTAAAATCGTTAGCATAATAATGATAATTAAATAGGACGTTAGTCAATCTCTTATCAAGAGAGGCGGAGGGATGTGCCCAATGAAGCCCGGCAACCGTCAATGCATTGCGCATTGAAATGGTGCCAAGTCACACAAAGTGTTTCACACACTTTGAGAGATAAGGGAAAGGACAGTTGCGGAATAAATACGCATGCCTTTCTACTTATCTTGTAGAAAGGCATTTTTCGTTGATACATGTTGCATGCTTGACTAAATCATCCGGAAATTTTTCGATAACAAATAAATACAAAAGAGCGTCAATCTCTTATCAAGAGAGGCGGAGGGATGTGCCCAATGAAGCCCGGCAACCGTCAATGCATTGCGCATTGAAATGGTGCCAAGTCACACAAAGTGTTTCACACACTTTGAGAGATAAGGGAAAGGACAGTTGCGGAATGAATACGCATGCCTTTCTACTTATCTTGTAGAAAGGCATTTTTCATGAGCAAGGAAAATTTGCATGGTCATTTTCAATTGCAATTTTAATAAATTAAAGTTTTACATAGATATAACTTCTCAGTTATAAAGTGATATAGAAATAAAGTTTTAATAAGTAAATGCATTTTCGGCAAGACTGGAGTTGACATGATGGAGTTTATTTTCGTAGAAAATCATATTCGCACAAGAGAGGGGGGGAAGAAATGATTACCTTGGAAAATGTAACGAAAGTTTATCAAACAAAATCAGGACCAATTACTGCCATGGATGATGTGAATTTGCAAATTAAAGAAGGGGAAATTTTCGGCATCATCGGCTATAGTGGCGCAGGAAAAAGTACTTTAATCAGGACATTAAATGGTTTAGAAAGACCTACCGCCGGGACGATCCATGTAGCAGGAAGAAATATTACCAACATATCTGGAAAGGCCCTGCGCCAGGTACGTCAGGAAATCGGCATGATTTTCCAGCATTTTAATCTCCTCTGGTCACGTACCGTGCTCGAGAATATCACTTTTCCTTTAGAAATTGCCGGTGTACCACGAAGGAATAGGGTGCAAAGAGCAAAGGAATTAATCAAGCTCGTTGGACTGGAAGGAAGGGAGAATGCTTATCCGTCCCAATTAAGCGGCGGTCAAAAGCAGCGGGTCGGCATTGCTCGGGCCCTCGCCAATCAACCGAAAGTTTTACTTTGTGATGAAGCAACCTCTGCCCTTGATCCGGAAACGACCGATTCCATTTTGGATTTATTGGCAAAAATTAATCGGGAATTTGGCCTGACGATCGTGATTATCACCCATGAAATGCACGTGATCAGGAAAATTTGCCACCGGGTGGCGGTAATGGAGGAAGGAAAGATCGTTGAAAGTGGTCCTGTTATGGAAGTATTTAAAAATCCGAAGAAAGAAATTACTCGTCGCTTTATCGGTCAGGCGATGATCAATCCGGATCCGAAACCTGGTTTAGATCATTTAATTGAAAAGTATTCATCGGGAATCATTGTCAAATGTATTTTTACCGGTGAAGTTGCTGAGGAGCCGGTGATCGCCAATATGTTACGAGCAGTTCCTGTGTCCGTCAACATTTTGCAAGGAAACATCTCCCAAACGCAAGATGGTTCCTATGGTACTTTGATTGTTCATCTCGACGGCGAGGAAGAGACCATCAAAGAAGCAATCGATTATTTGCAACATCATCATGTCGGGGTGGAGGTCGTAAAGAATGTTTGAAATATTGTTCCCGAATTTAGATTTAGTGAAGGCCTGGATGAAAACAAAAGAAACGCTATACATGACCGGCGTTTCCCTTATTTTCGTGTTTATCTTCGGTCTCATCATCGGTTTATTGCTGTTTTTAACGAGTGAGGAAAACACGAGACATATCAGACACTTTCGCTGGTTCGTGAAGGGAGTTCACTGGGCCCTTGCATCTTTTGTCAATATTTTCCGTTCCATTCCCTTCGTATTATTAATCGTCTTACTTTTACCCGTGACAAAAAGTATTGTCGGTTCGATGATTGGTAAGGAGGCAGCCATACCGGCCCTCGTGATCGGCACGGCACCATTTTATGCCAGAATGGTGGAAATTGGCTTGAGAGAAATTGATAAAGGTGTCATCGAAGCAGCAAAAGCAATGGGGGCGGGTCTCGGTACCCTGATATTCAAAGTCCTGATACCGGAGGCTTCACCAGCGATTGTATCCGGTCTTACGGTTACCGCCATTGCACTTGTGGGAAGTACCGCGATTGCCGGGATCATCGGCGCCGGTGGTTTAGGTGATTTTGCTTATTTAGATGGATTTTTACAAAACAAAAATGACGTTACCTTATTTGCAACATTAGTCATATTGCTGATCGTGTTTATCATTCAGTTTATTGGCGATAAAATTACAAAAACAATCGATAAAAGGTAGGAGGAATAAACAATGAGAAAATTTGTATTCACTTTAGTCACGCTGGGCTTCGTATTGTTCCTGACAGCTTGTGGAGGTGGCTCCGATAATAAATTAGTTGTTGGTGCTACGAATGAGCCGCATGCAGTTATACTGGAACAAGCAAAACCTTTGTTGGAAGAAGAGGGAATTGAACTGGAAGTTATTACCTTTACGAGTTACGGCATGATCAACCAGGCATTGGTCGAAGGAGATTTGGATGCGAATTACTTCCAACATATTCCATATTTAGAAGCAGAAATTGAAGAAAAAGGTTATGATATCGTGAATGCTGGCGGCATTCATATTGAGCCCATCGGTATTTACTCTCAAAAATATGACAGCTTGGAAGAACTTCCAGATGGTGCGAAGATTTTAATCAGCAACAACTTCCCGGATCACGGCCGAATTTTAGGCTTATTTGAAAAACACGGGTTGATCAAAATTAAAGAAGGTGTGGATAAAACGGCCGCAACATTAGATGATATCGCTGAAAACCCGAAAAACTTACAGTTTGAATATGATTATGCTCCGGAATTAATGCCGCAACTGTACTTGAACGGAGAAGGGGATGCGGTGGTAATCAACTCGAACTATGCCATCGATGCGGGAATTAACCCACTTGAAGATAGCATTGTCATCGAAGAATCTGATTCTCCTTATGTGAATGTCATTGCCGTGAATAAGGGTGATGAGGAACGCGAAGATATTAGAAAATTAGTAGAAGTCCTTCATTCCGATGAAATTCAACAATTCATCCTTGATGAATGGGGCGGAGCTGTCGTACCGGTTCAATAAGATACGTGTAGCTGTCTTCCGTGATTGTATGTCCAATCCGGAAGACAGCTTTTTTATTTTTGAAGATGTTCTTACTTTAACTAAATGATTTTGTTTTCATAAAATAGATTCCTAAATTCATGTTTATTCTCAATTGAAAATTGTAAATGATAGTCAATAGAAAAAAATGGAATTTATTATTTCCATTTTTATGCAAACTTGATTAGAAATCGTTATGAAAACCGATAGTGTTACTGAATATTCATTTGAAATATTTTTACATATCTGGACAAATTGGTTTATAATAGAGACATCTGTAACAAATGGTAAAATTCTCAACGAAAACCGTAGGAATAAATACCCATTTATTGCCGCTTTCGAAGTGGATTTTTGCAAGATCGATTTCGTTGAGAATTCTTGCGGTAAAAGTGATTTTCATCATTTGCTATTCCCTACAAATTGTTATAATATGAAGTTGTAACATAATAATGAGAATAAATTGATAATAATTTTAAATAATCACTATAACGGAGGTAAAAATTATGGCAGGATCAACTTTAACATTAAAGGATTTACACGTAAAAATTGAGGACAAAGAAATTTTAAAAGGAGTTAATTTAGAAGTAAAAGGTGGCGAGTTCCATGCTGTCATGGGACCGAATGGTGCCGGAAAATCAACTCTTGCGCAAGCCATTATGGGACACCCTCGCTATGAAATAACAAAAGGATCCATTACTTTAGATGGCCAGGACGTACTGGAAATGGAAGTCGATGAACGTTCCCGGGCAGGATTATTCCTTGCCATGCAATATCCGAGTGAAATTAGTGGAATCACGACCTCTGATTTTCTCCGCAGTGCCATTAATGCCCACCGGGGTGAAGGTAATGAAATTCCGTTGATGGAATTTATTAAAAAGATGGATAATACGATGGAATTCCTGGATATTGACTTGAATATGGCGCAACGCTATGTCAACGAAGGATTCTCCGGTGGTGAGAAAAAGCGGAACGAAATTTTACAATTGATGATGCTTGAGCCGAAAATTGCCATTTTGGATGAAATTGATTCCGGTCTTGATATCGATGCCTTGAAGGTCGTTTCCAAAGGAATCAATTCGATGCGTAACGAAGAATTCGGTTGCTTGATCATCACCCACTATCAACGTCTATTGAACTATATCACTCCTGACTACGTACATGTCATGATGGACGGACGAATCGTCAAATCCGGCGGACCTGAGCTTGCTGAGCGCTTAGAAGCAGAAGGTTACGAATGGATTAAAGAAGAACTTGGCTTAACAGACGAAGTGGAACAAGAAGCTTAAGGCGTAAATGTTAGGAGGATGAAAATGACCATTGAATTACAGAATCCAATAGATATAGGATATATCGAATCGTTCGCGGAGAAAAATAATGAGCCTGATTGGTTTAAAAATCGCCGGTTAGAAGCGGCAAAATTATATGAAACATTACCGATGCCGAAACCGGATAAAACAAAAATCGAAAAATGGAATTTCACCGATTACAAACAACATACCGTAGAAAACGAAACCGATCGTTCCCTCGATGAACTGCCGGAAAAAGTTAAGGCGTTAATCGATACAGATAAAGATGTCAAAAATTTATATGTTCAACACAATCAAACAAGAAGTTTCTTAAAAGTATCGGAAAAGTTACAAGAGCAAGGTGTCATTTTCACAGACTTGTTCACAGCTGTTCGGGAGCATCCAGAACTTGTCAAAAAGTTTTTCATGACGGAAGCCGTTCAAGTTGATGAGCATCGACTCACCGCCTTCCACGCTGCCTTAGTGAACGGTGGAGCCTTTTTATACGTACCGAAAAACGTTGTCGTTGAAGAGCCGATTCAAACGATTTTCATCCATGATAATGGCGATGCTCCATTAATTAACCATGTATTGATTGTCGCGGATGTCAATAGTTCCGTTACTTATGTTGAAAACTACGTCGCACTGAATGACGATGCCAAAGGTGTGGCCAATATCATTGCCGAGGTTGTAGCGCTCGATAATGCCCACGTGCGGTTTGGTGCTGTGGACACCTTATCGAAAGGATTAACGACATACGTGAATCGTCGCGGCCATGCCAAACGCGATGCTCGCATTGATTGGGCACTAGGTGAGATGAATGACGGCGATACAATCTTCGAAAATATTACGAACCTGGTTGGCGATGGATCGTATTCCGATGCCAAGTTAGTGGTTATCAGCAGCGGTAAACAAACGCAAAATTTCACGACCGAAATTGTTAATATCGGTAAACGTTCAGAAGGATTTATCCTCGGCCACGGTGTTGTAAAAGATGAGGGAACAGCTATTTTAAACGGTATCGGAAGAATCGAATACGATGCAGTTGGTGCGAATTCTCAGCAGGAGAATCGGATTTTAATGTTAAGTGAGAAAGCCCGTGGTGATGCGAACCCGATTCTCTTAATTGAAGAAGGCGATGTATATGCAGGACACGCAGCCAGTGTCGGTCGCGTCGATCCGATGCAGCTGTATTATTTGATGAGCAGAGGGATTCCTCGTGAAGAAGCTGAACGCCTCATTATTCACGGTTTCCTTGCTCCTGTTGTTAATGAGTTGCCTATTGAATCTGTCCAACAGCAGCTCGTTAAAGTGATTGAAGGGAAAGTTCAATAATGGATATAAAACAAATCCGCCGCCAATTTCCGATTCTGGATCAACAAGTGAATGGTAAACCACTTGTTTATCTGGACAGTGCGGCGACATCGCAAAAACCGCTATCTGTCTTGAATACGGTAGATCAGTATTTTCGAGAATATAACTCCAATGTTCATCGCGGTGTTCATACCCTGGGTACGAAGGCGACAGAAGCCTATGAAGGGGCAAGAGACAAGGTACAGCGGCATATCAATGCCCGGTCCCGGGAGGAAGTGATTTTTACCCGGGGCACAACTA
Organism: uncultured Bacillaceae bacterium; assembly: GCA_937951955.1. GTDB lineage: Bacteria > Bacillota > Bacilli > Bacillales > Caldibacillaceae > CALGAD01. The sequence continues at coordinate 2,897 of CALGAD010000066.1, read as the reverse complement.
CATCGATTAACACAGTGGCCCGTTATTTCGCCCGGGATGTGTTAAAGCCAGGCGATGAAGTGGTTACGACTGTACTGGAACACCATAGTAATCTGATTCCCTGGCAGCAAGCTGCCAAACAAACAGGTGCAACGTTAAAATTTATTCCGTTACAAGATGACGGTACGATCACTTTGGAAGATGTGGAGGCGACGGTGACAGATCGAACAAAAATTGTCGCCATCGCCCATGTTTCCAACGTGCTCGGGACAGTGAATCCGATCAAAGAGATCGCTCAAATCGCCCATAAACATGGTGCACTCCTCGTCGTTGATGGTGCACAAGGTATGCCGCATTTACCGGTTGATGTCCAGGATTTAGATTGCGATTTTTACGCCTTTTCTTCCCATAAAATGTGCGGACCGACAGGAATTGGCGTATTATACGGTAAGAAGGAAATCCTGGAAAAAATGGAGCCGGTTGAATACGGCGGCGAGATGATTGATTTTGTCGATTTATACGATTCGACCTGGAAGGAACTGCCGTGGAAGTTTGAAGCGGGAACTCCATCGATTGCCGAAGCCATCGGTCTTGGTGCAGCCATTGATTTTCTGGATGAAATCGGTAAGGACAATATTTACCGTCATGAAAAGGAATTAACGGAATATGCCGTACAGCTGATCTCCAGGATTGATGGGGTGACCATTTATGGACCGCAAGAGGCGGATAAAAGAAGTGGAGTTCTTTCTTTCAATATAGAAGGTGTCCATCCCCATGATGTAGCAACAGCCCTGGATATGGAAGGAATTGCCATTCGGGCCGGTCATCACTGTGCCCAGCCGTTAATGAAATGGCTGAATGTTACAGCAACTGCACGAGCCAGTTTCTATTTATATAATACAAAGGAAGATGTGGAACGGTTAGCAGAGGGAATTGTTCATGCAAAGGAGTTCTTTAGCAATGTCTTTTGATCGATTAGAATCTTTATACCGGCAAGTGATTATGGATCATTATAAACATCCGCGCAATCGCGGAGTGCTGGATGATGGCAATTTAACCGTTGATATGAACAACCCTACCTGCGGAGACCGGATTCGCTTAACAATGAAAGAAGAGAACGGAAAAATTGTCGATGTGAAATTTGAAGGGGAAGGCTGTTCCATATCGATGGCTTCCGCCTCAATGATGACCCAGCTCATTAAAGGAAAGGATGTGGATACAGCATTAAAGCTGAGCCATGCCTTTTCCGAAATGATACAGGGCAAAAAGCACGATATGGATTTAGGCGATAGCGAATCGTTACAAGGGGTAGCGAAGTTTCCAGCAAGGATAAAATGTGCAACCCTTGCCTGGAAGGCAATGGAAAAAGGGTTGAAAAATCAATCGTGAGTTCCATTAGTTCCAACTAATGAAAGGAAATGGAGGATGGAAAATGGCTAAAGACATTATGGACATAGGTACTGAGTATAAATATGGTTTCCGTGATAAAGACGTGTCCGTTTTCCGTGCCGAAAAAGGGCTGTCACCGGAAATCGTCAAACAAATTTCGGAAATGAAAGACGAACCCCAGTGGATGTTAGATTACCGTTTGAAGGCACTGGATCATTTTTATAAAAGACCGATGCCCACGTGGGGTGGCGATTTATCGGAATTAGATTTCGATGAAATCTACTATTATGTAAAACCGACGGAAAAAACAGGTCGTTCCTGGGATGAAGTACCGGAAGAAATTAAACGGACCTTTGATAAACTCGGTATACCAGAAGCGGAACAAAAATGGCTAGCTGGTGTTACAGCCCAGTATGAGTCTGAAGTCGTTTATCGCAACATGAAAAAAGATTTAGAAAAACAAGGGATTGTCTTTATGGACACCGACTCGGCCTTGAAGGAACATGAAGATTTATTCCGGAAATATTTCGGTACGGTCGTTCCTTATTCCGATAATAAATTCGCCGCATTAAACTCTGCAGTTTGGTCTGGCGGAACATTCATTTATGTACCAAAAGGTGTGCAAGTCAAAACCCCGCTTCAAGCTTATTTCCGCATCAACTCGGAAAATATGGGACAGTTCGAGCGGACTTTGATTATTGTGGATGAAGGTGCTTCCGTCAACTATGTAGAAGGATGTACGGCACCGATTTATTCCACTGACTCATTGCATGCGGCTGTCGTTGAAATTATCGTTAAAAAGGATGCGTACTGCCGCTATACAACGATTCAAAACTGGTCAAACAATGTTTACAACCTCGTGACCAAACGGGCGGTTGCCGAAGAAAATGCAACGATGGAATGGATCGACGGTAACATCGGTTCCAAGTTAACGATGAAGTATCCGTCTGTCATGTTGAAAGGGGAAGGCGCTCGCGGTATGACGATGTCCATCGCCTTTGCCACAACAGGACAGAGACAGGATGCAGGTGCAAAAATGTACCACCTGGCTCCGAATACAACATCGAACATCATTTCCAAATCCATCGCCAGAGGAGGCGGAAACGTCACCTACCGCGGTCTCGTACACTTCGGTAGAAAAGCCGACGGAGCCCATTCACATATTGAATGTGATACGATGATTCTGGACGATAAATCAACATCTGACACAATTCCGTATAACGAAGTGTTAAACAATAACATTTCCCTAGAACACGAGGCGAAAGTTTCGAAAGTTTCCGAAGAGCAATTGTTCTACTTGATGTCCCGTGGCTTGAGCGAGGAAGAAGCAACAGAAATGATCGTCATGGGCTTCATCGAACCATTTACAAGAGAATTACCTATGGAATATGCCGTCGAGCTGAACCGACTCATCTCTTATGAAATGGAAGGCTCCATCGGTTAATTTGGTGAGAGGCACATTAGGTGCCTCTTTTTTTTTTTATTTTTTGCAAAATAGTTCACATGAAAATTTAGTTGGGATGATAGTT
>CALGAD010000065.1 GCA_937951955.1 uncultured Bacillaceae bacterium | reverse complement strand
ATTATAACGAGGGAATAAACATCATTGCGATAGTCGTTTTTACTTGAACAACGAGGGATTTTTTTTTACGATGAAAGAAATTGTTATAACGATTATTTTAGTAGTTACTGATTTTCGGCAAATTTAATAAACATTTTTTCATCCTCAATTAGTCCGCACACACCACATTGAATTTTATACTCCGGACCTTGATACGGGATATGAAAGGGTTCCAGGTTTTCTGAAGTGTACGTTTCAATCACGTCTCCCGTAGTCGGGTCTATTTTTACCGATTGTGGAACTTGCTGGATGATATTAAAGCGTGAACGGTTCGTTTTACAATTTGGACAGCGATAGGCTGGCACAATCATCATCCTTTCTCCGGTATTTCTTAACTACTAGTTTTTCATATAAAAGATTTATAATTCATCAATTTCAATTTCACTCATATACCAATCGATACTTTTAGGAAGTTGTATCTCAAGAATCTGTTCCCGATATACAGCTTTAGCTCCTTTTTTCTGAACAGGTTTTGGTAAGATCATTTCGTAAACTTTATTGTCATCCAGCAGCCCGGATATCGAACATTTATTATGACTATAACGGATCTTCACTTTTTTTAACGACTTTGCATCTGGAATCGGGATACGGATGTAAATATAATCGTGGGTTTCAAATATATTTTCATTTAACGTCTCTTTTGTTTCCCGTTCACCGGTTGATTGCTTTTGGTTTGCCTCTGTCAGCATCGATTGTAAATAGGAGGGTATCATTTGTTTGGTAAATTGATCCATAAATTTTTGCAAGGTCGTTTCATCAAATTGAAGATTCTTATCAAACCAATTCCATGGAAACATGATATACACCCTCTTCCCTCACCTTAATTTATGAGTATTCAACCTGGTTTGTGCTATCTCACTACAGTATCGATTATTAAATAAATAGATCATGCTGAAAATGTTTGAGGTGAAAAATATTGACGAAGAAAAACGTGTTGATCACAGGGGGAGCTACGGGAATCGGCACACAAATTGCCCATCAATTAGCCAAAGAAGGTCATTTAATTTTTATTAATTATCGAAATAGAAAAGAAAGGGCGGAACAGCTCGTTTGTGATTTAAAAAGAAGGTATGCAGTTGATGCTCAAGCGATTTCCGGGGATGTGGCAAAAAAAGAAGATTGTATCGCGATGCAGCAAACGATTCAAAAAACTGCAGAAGGCATCGATATATTGATTCATAACGCCGGACCGTATATCCATGAACGAAAAGAGATGGTTCGTTACGATTTTTCAGAATTTGATTATATCGTTAGCGGAAATTTAAATGGTGTCTTTTATTTGTCAAAATTATTTATTCCTTATATGCGTAAACAGAAATGGGGAAGAATCATCACGTTTGGTTTTGATCGGGCAGAAACGGCACCGGGCTGGCTCTATCGCTCGGCATTTGCTGCCGCCAAAACCGGTCTTGTCTCTTTAACAAAAACGATGAGTATGGAAGAAGCGCAGTACGGAATCACGGTAAATATGGTTTCCCCCGGCGATATCCGGCCGGAATGGAAGGAAAAATCGATCGCGGATGCCAAACATGTTCATGATCCGGATACACCTGTAGGAAGACCCGGAACAGGGGAAGATATCGCCCGAGTTGTATCGTTTCTATGTAGCAATGAATCTAGTTTTATTACTGGAAGTATTATTCATGTCAACGGCGGAAAAGACGTTTTAGGAAAAATCAACGGGTAAACATTCAGTCAATTTATTAAATTTTTTATACAATGATGTGAAATTTTCCAAAAAACTATCGCAAATATCGGAAAAATACGATAAAATGATGGAAGTAATTTTTTTTGATATAAATGGGCTGGAAAGGGGGCTGATGGGACGGATGGATGTATCAAAAGATGAGCGCATATTTGCCGCGCTTATTTTTGGGTTAAGTTTGGTCACCTCATTTATTGGTCCGCTTATTTTATGGCTTGTCAAAAAAGATGAGTCATCCTATGTGGATTACTACGGAAAATTATTCTTTAACTTTTATATTTCCTACTTTATTTATGGACTTGTGGCCGGACTTTTAGTGATTATTTTAATCGGATTACTGTTAGTGCCAGTTGTTGGAATTGCCTATTTCGTATTTACGATTATCGCAATTATCAAAGCCTATGAAGGGAGCTACTATAAAATACCCTTTATCATTGAGATTATAAAGTAGGATTTCAAGAAAAGGTTTAAAGCATGGAATTGCTTTAAGCCTTTTTTATTGCGTAATACCGTAAGAAAACTAGCATGATTCATATAAACGAGACATATCTTTTAATAGAGTCGTATTTTCTAGCACGAAGAAGGAGAATATCGATGACGATAAAAGATTTTTACCAGAGACAGGGGACAAGGGGATTAAATATCAGTTTATTTTTTATTGGAATGGCAATCATTTGTTTACTTTTATTAAGGAAAATCTCTTTTCCTGTTGTAGTTATTCCGTTTATGTTAATTAGTTCCATATATTTCGTTATCCACCTGTATTATTGGACAAAAGCCCATAAAACAACCGCTATTGACCAGGAAAAGTTGGCTGTTCATGATTATCACCTGATTGAATTTGATGGCTCCGATGTTTATTTATTTCGTCCTAATGGCATCGTTCAGGGAAACATCAAAATACATAGTACGATCCGGGGGATACAGATCGAATATTTTGATGAGCATGGACATCGTAATAAGTACTTTTTAAAAAAAGCAAAAAACGGTTATCAGGTTGATGCGGTGAATCGAGGGAAAAGATTTCTTATTCAACGCGAAAAAAAACCGTTGTTTAGCCGGATTGAGATAGACGATGAGATGATATTTGTCTACTATTTTCAAATAAATAGCTTGACTTTTCAAAAGGATGGACGTCTGATCGCCCGTATGCAAAAAGGATGGATGCCCCTTGCCTGGCAGCAAATATTCCGCCTAAATACGCCGGTAGTTACCTTTTATGAAACAGTGGATTTTTATGAAAAAGAGGCTATATATTTAGTCATTCTTCTTTATCTTTACTTTAATTAATATAAATGTGAATTTCTCCGCCGGATATCGTTTTTCCCTTACAATTTTATCGTAGAAAATTGTATAGAGAGTTTGCTTGCCTGGTGGAAATTATTTGCGGCTAGCGGCCGCTTTTTTCATGGGAATATTTCAATACATTTACATTTTATTTAAATATAGGAGAAATCAGGAATTTCCACCTAACACTAAAGACATGCGAACAAGAAATGGTGTTGAAAATTAGCGGCAGAAATGGGAAATTTACCCATAATTCCCATAAAAATTAAAAGATTTCCGGAAAAACCAGGAACAAAAATTCATTTTTTATAATTCTACAAAAAATTACAAAAATCAACACAAAAATATTCTGAAATTTGGTAATATTATGCTAACAGTTGGAAAATTATGACTAAAATTTTGAGAAAGGAGGATCGGTTCATTAAATTTTTTAAAAAATAAGGAAGGGGAGAGATCTTTTGTTGAGGAAGGTTAGAAAATTTATAACAGTTTTTGCTGCAATTTTTTTAATTCTTTCCACAGCACTACCATTTCAGGCTGCTGCAGTGAGTGGAGAAGAAGTATCTGTTTCGAAACAAAAGGTTACACTGCAAGGGGAAACGGATAAAATCAGCAAAAAGGTGCTGAATGAATTTGCTGACAAAGAAAAAGTAACTTTCCTTATCAAATTTAAAGAAAAAGCGGATACGACAGCGGTAGCAAAAAATGCAGAAAAGAAGGCAAAATCACAAAAATTAACGCCTTATCAAACAGAACTTGCCGTCCGTTCCTCGGTAATTTCTGAGTTAAAAGCGACGGCTACGAAGTCACAGGATAATGTTCTGCAATTTTTGGACAAGCAGGTTCAGGAAGGTAAGGCTAAAGATGTGCAATCGTTCTATATTGTGAATGCTGTTGCTGTAACGGCTACAAAAGAAGTAATGGAGAAATTGGCTGCCTATCCGGAAGTTGAAAAAATCTTACCGAATGAAAAACGGTATTTATTACCCTCTTCGTCGGAAAAGAATGGTAGCGAAGTGAATAACGAAGTTAATTCCCTCGCCTGGGGTGTAGAGCGGATCGGTGCTCCGGAAGTTTGGTCAATGGGGATTGATGGAAGTGGAGTTGTTGTTGCTGCCATTGATACCGGAGTTGAATGGGATCACCCGGCGTTAAAAGAAAAATACCGTGGATATAATCCGGAAACGGGTGAAGTCGATCATGAATTTGCCTGGTACGATACCGCAACGAATACTACTCAACCATATGATGACGAAGGACACGGTACCCATGTAGCTGGCACAATGGTCGGTGGCGAACCTGATGGCTCCAATCAAATTGGTGTCGCACCGGGTGCGAAATTTATGATGGTAAAAGCATTCCTGGGACGTACGGCCACAGATATTGACTTATTGGAAGCAGGACAAATTATTTTAGAACCTTTGGATAAAGATGGAAATCCCCGCCCGGATATGGCACCCGATGTGGTAAACAATTCCTGGGGTGGCGGTTCCGGAATCGATGAATGGTATATTGATGTAGTCCGGGCATGGCGTGATGCCGGTATAGTTCCTGTGTTCTCAGCAGGAAATGCCGATTTATTTAACCCGCAAGTTCCGGGTTCGATCGCCAGTCCAGCGAACTATCCAGAATCGATTGCCGTTGGTGCTACCGATAGCTCTGATAATTTGGCGAGCTTCTCACTACTCGGTCCATCGCCTTATGGAGAACTTAAACCGGAATTAACTGCACCGGGGGTAGCTGTTCGTTCGTCAGTACCTGGTGGTGGTTATGCTGCTTATAATGGTACATCGATGGCATCCCCGCACGTTTCGGGAACTATCGCTTTGCTGCTTCAAGCCAATAATAACTTAAATGTTGATCAAATTGAACAAATCTTAACAGAAACAGCAACACCGATGACGAATAGCGACTATCCAGAATCACCGAACAATGCTTTCGGACACGGAATCGTAAATGCTTATGATGCTGTTGCTTCTGTTGTTTCCGGTTTAGGCGTTGTGAAAGGACAAGTTACAGAAGAAGGTGAAGATACGGAAGCTCCGGTCATCGAACATGAAGCACCTGGTCCAACCTTTGAAGGTATGCCCGTTCAATTAGAAGCAACGGTTACTGATAATGTAAGTATTACAGCTGTTGAGGTTGAATACTACAAAGAAGACGGTTCAACAGGAGTTGTTGAAGCGACCCAGGTTAGTGGCGATCATAAACATGGTGTCTTTGCGGCGACAATTCCTGGAGAAGATGTTGTTGCAGGTCAGTTAACCTATCATTTTAAAGCTGTTGACTTTGGCGGTAATGAAACGGTCACCGACGATTTCGCGATAGAAGTACAAGAAACGCCAACCGTCGGTTACTTCCAGGATTTTGAAGACAATATTGCCGGCTGGATCACATATGGGGAGAACAATGTATGGGAGTGGGGAACACCGACGAGTGGACCAGGCGAAGCGTATTCTGGCGAAAAATTAATGGCAACGGATTTAGATGGGCCATATCCGAATTACTCGTATTCTGCTTTGGAAGCACCGCCAATAAAAGTTCCTGAAGATGGAAATGCGTATTTACAATTTACCCACTGGTACAATTTTGAACGGAATTGGGATTACGGATATGTCTTTATCTCCGATGATAATGGCTCGACCTGGTATTTAATGGATGTTTACACGGATATGTCCAATGGATGGCTCCATGAAGAAATTAACTTGAGTCAGTTCGCCGGTAAGACAATCCGCATCTCCTTTGACATGGATACGGATGTCAGCATCGTAAGAGACGGCTGGTATATCGATGATGTACGTATTTCTGACACATCTTTAGGCACTCAAAAGAAACTCGGCATAGAAAAGGGAGATAAAAAACCGGCTGCTAGCGAAAAAGCGAAAAAAGGTCAGCGCGAACCGGTTAAAGAACGCCCTGACCTGACAAACAAACTAGCAAAAGCGGAAAACAAAGCAAAGTCAGAAGCGGTTATTGCCAATTTACCACTTGAGGCAAAGGTAACGGTTGTTGAATCTGGACGTTCAGTAGCCACCAATCCTGCGGATGGCAGCTACTCAATGTTACATGCCGCCGGTGATTTCACATTACTGGCAGAAAGCTACGGTTATCGTTCACAACAACAACAAGTAACCATTGTTGAGAATGAAGAAACGACGGCAAACTTTACACTCGAAGAACTTCCTAAGGGAATGGTTTCTGGAAAAGTAACCAACGCCCAGACGGGTGAACCGATTGAAAATGCCCGAATTTTCTTGATGGAAGATGCCAATATCGAACCTGCAGTCACCGATGAAGAAGGAAACTACTCACTTACCGCCTACGAAGGCACGTATACGATGAAAATCGTCGCACCTCTTTATTCGGATCAAGAGATCGAGGTAACGGTGGAAGGTGAATCTGAACAGGTCATCGATGTGGCCCTGGAACCGTTTATCGGATACCCGGGTGAGATCGGTTATGATGACGGAACAGCAGAAAACGCTAGAGCTTTCTATGATGCAGGTAACGGCTGGGCCGTAAGAATGTCTCTTGAAGAAGGGGCTGAAAAGGCATTAGTCACAGGGGGGTTATTCTTCATCGATGAAGACTGGCCGGTACCGGGTGGAACGGAATTCCAGGTTGCAGTCTATGACGCAACGGGAACGGATGGTGCACCGGGTAACCGCATTGCCGGACCGTTTGATGCCACTGCTTTACGGAATGGTGAGTGGACATATGTCGATTTAAGTGATCAGGGCATCGTTGTAGAGGGCGATTTCTACATGACATTCATTCAAACAGCACCATATCCGGACACACCAGGATTGGCGATGGATGAAAACGGGCCGTATGCGGCAAGAAGCTGGAAATTAGTAGATGGTACATGGTCACAAGCACCGTCGAGTGAAGGAAATTACATGATCCGGGCAACCGTTGAATATGAAATCGACGCACCTCTGATCACATCACCTGAAAACAATAGCTTTACGAATGAAGAAACAGTGACTGTTACAGGTACGACCGTACCGAATGTTGATATAGCGATCTTTAATAACGATGAGGAAGTCGCTGTCGTTACTTCCGATGAGGAAGGTGCATTTAGAGCGGAGATTAGTCTTGAATATGGTGAAAACTCATTGCTAGCCCGTGTCAAGAGCGATCGCGGTTATTCCGCACCTTCAGAATCTATCCTGGTCACTTATGACGGCGAAGCACCTGAGTTAACGATAACAGCACCGAAAAATGGACAGAAATATAACAGAGAAGTGATCACGGTGACAGGGACAGTTGTCGACGATTATCTGGATTCGGTGACAGTAAATGGTACGAAAGCAAATGTAACCGGTAATGAATACTCAGCGAGAATTATTCTTGATGAAGGTGAAAATGTCATTACCGTCGTAGCAAAAGACCGCGCTGGTAATGAAACGGTTCAAGAAGTAACGATTGCTGTGGATTACACTGCCCCGGTGATCGAAAACGTCAAACCCGATAAAGATTATTATCTAAATGCTGGTGAAAGTGTAGCCATCGAATTTACAAGTGAACCAGGACTTCGGGCAACATATTCCATCCACATGCCGCTGACCAATGTAAGGGGCGGACAGGTAAGCAATGTTACGGAACTTCCTTTAATGGAGATCGAACCGGGTCGTTACGTCGGTTATTACACAGTCACTTCAAACATTGTTGCTGAAGGTGCAGTCGTTGAGGTAAAGGCAGTGGATGCGTTCGGAAATGAGGCCCGTAAGTTAAGCACAGGGAAATTGTACCTTAATGTTGACACTAACACGGATGGAAAATAAATAAAAATTAACCTTTCGAAACATAAACTACCCGGTCGTTTCCGGGTAGTTTTTTCTCTCGTTTGTATTTAGGTTGCTTACTTTCATTTTATTTACACGTTTAAATAAAAATATGAAAAAATTGGTTGACAAACCCGTTGTAATCCAGTAATATGAATTAAGTATTACATAGTTCATTTTTTAGAAGTAAAGGTCGCAACTGCAATTTGATGTGGGCGATAGTACCTACTTCAAATTCCAGTTGCGACTTTTCTTTTTAGAACGGAACTAGTGTAAAGTTTAATTTTTTTAGGAGGATTACCATGAACACAGGTAAAGTAAAATGGTTTAGTGCAGAAAAAGGCTTCGGTTTTATTGAAGTAGAAGGACAAAACGATGTATTTGTTCACTACACAGCAATCGAAGGCAAAGGTTTCAAAACTTTAGAAGAAGGTCAAGAAGTTTCTTTTGAAATCGTTGAAGGAAATCGCGGACCTCAAGCAGCAAACGTTGTAAAATTATAATCTCTTGGTAAATTCTGGCGATGCATCTTGCATCGCCTTTTTTATTACGCAAACAAGCCCTTTTTTCATTTTTAAAGTTTATATCATAAATTTAAAAAAAGATGTTTAGAAATCCGATTAATTTCTCATACTAAAAATGTGGATAGTATTATCCACAGCGATTTATTTTTTAGGAGGATCTGAATGGCAACAGGAAAAGTAAAATGGTTCAATGCAGAAAAAGGTTATGGTTTTATTGAACAGGATGATGGCACCGACGTTTTCGTCCATTATTCAGCGATTTTATCCGAAGGTTTTAAAACCCTGGAAGAAGGACAGGAAGTTAGCTTTGATATAGAGCAAAGCGACCGCGGTCCACAAGCTGTCAATGTTCAAAAATTATCATAATTGCATGATATATGGAAAAAGATTACCATTCTTTTTCTGTATCCCAAACCTGAAATGGGGGTCTATGCCTGAGGCGTGCCCTCATTTTTTATTGAAAATTGATGGAAATGACATGAATTATCTTTTTTAGGAAAATTTTAAGTAAATTCATAACAAAAGGGTTGCATTTCGAATACAAAATTGTAGGATGGTATCGGTAGTATTATTATATTTCTACACTATTTTGTTAAGAAAATAATGAATCGCGTTGATTTGTAAAGAATTAAGATATTCCTTTTAATTGCTGGAATATTTAATCATTTTCTTTGACTTCACTTTCCATAATGGTAAAATGAAGTTGTAAACGGTTAAAGGGAAAAATCGTGACCATTTTTATTTTAAAATAATTATTTATCGGGGAAAAGAGATACATAGTATTTACAAAATTTTGGAGGGGTATATCAATATGAGGCATAATCCATGGGGAAAATTTCACGGGCCGAACCTTGGATTCATTGTAGAATTGTATGAACTTTACTTACAAGATGCAAATCAAGTCGATCCAGAGTTGCGGGAGCTTTTTGAAAAGTGGGGTCCACCGATTTTCGAGCAGAGTAGCGAAATGGAAGCCCATCCCTTTAACCAGTTAGAAAATGTAGAAAAACTAATCAAAGCTACCCAACTCGCAGAGGATATTCGTACGAACGGTCATTATTATGCTGATATTTATCCTTTAGAACAAAGAGAAACGACAATTAAAGATTTTTTAACAAAATATGAAAATTTATCGGTCCAAGACTTGATGCAGGTAAGTGGAACACTATTCGGTGAACATTTTACCGGTCAAACCGGTTATGAAGCGATCCAGAACTTGCTCAAGTCCTACACAGGGAAAATTACATTTGAATATAACCATTTACAAGATGAAGATGAGAAAAAATGGTTGAAAGAGACAATTGAGACGGAAAAATATCATCAAAACTTAAATAAAGAAGAAAAACAGGCCCTTCTTAATCGATTAACCGAAGTGGAATTTTTTGAACAATTCCTGCATCGAACCTATGTAGGGGCAAAACGTTTCTCCATTGAAGGGCTGGATACATTAGTACCTTTACTGGATCAAATCATCCAGGATTCGGTCGATTTTGGTGTCAAAAATATCAATATTGGTATGGCCCATCGCGGCAGACTCAACGTGTTGACCCATGTGCTAAGTAAACCGTATGAAATGATGTTAGCCGAATTTGAAAAAGTATCTGGCACAGAGTTTCTCCCGGAAGACGGTTCATTTGAATGCACACAGGGATGGACGGGTGATGTGAGCTATCATTTAGGTGGCGTGCGCTATGATGGTGATGTGCGCATTACGATGGCCAATAACCCGAGTCATTTAGAATTCGTCAATCCGGTAGTTTCCGGTGCAACCCGCGCCGCCCAGGATGATCGGACAAATCCGGGTATCCCGAAACAGGATATGAATCGGGCACTCGGGATTGTCATCCATGGGGATGCTGCCTTTATCGGTCAGGGTGTCGTGGCCGAAACCTTGAATATGTCGAGACTACCTGGATATGGTTCTGGAGGAATTATTCATATTATTGCTAATAATATGATTGGTTTTACCACAGAGGTAACGGATGGACGCTCGACCCGGTATGCCAGTGATCTGGCAAAAGGATTCGATATTCCGATTATCCACGTCAATGCGGATGATCCGGAAGCGGTTGTGGCAGCGGCGAGACTGGCAGTTTTATACAGACAAACATTTCATAAAGATATTTTAATTGATTTAATTGGTTATCGCCGGTACGGTCATAACGAAATGGATGAACCGATGATGACCAATCCATTGATGTACAACCAAATTCATCAACATCCGACGGTTCGGGTGTTATATAAAGACAAATTAATCGCTCAAGGAATGATTAATGAAGATGAAGTAAAACGGATGGAAACAGCGGTGAACAATCGCTTGCAGGAAGCCCGTGATAATCTTGCAAAGGCGAAGGAAGATCAAACAGATCTAACACCGCCACTAGCGGTCACAAAGCAATTGCCAGTAAACGATACGAAAGTAGCATATGACACGCTCCTGCGCATCAATGAAGAGCTGTTAAATTGGCCAGAGGATTTCGAACCTCTACCCAAGCTCGGAAGAATCATTCAGCGCCGCAAACAGGCCTTTTTAGAGCAAAAAATTGATTGGGCTCATGCGGAAACACTGGCATTCGCTTCGATCGTTGAAGACGGAATTCCTGTAAGGTTTACCGGTCAAGATTCTCAGCGGGGAACCTTCGTGCAACGACATCTCGTGTTACACGATCATAAAACCGGTGAAACTCTAGTACCGATTCATCACTTATCAAATGGTAAAGCTTCTTTTGAGGTTTATAACAGTCCCTTGAGTGAAGTCGGGGTTCTCGGATTTGAATATGGTTACAATGTCTATGCACCGGAAACGCTGGTGCTCTGGGAAGCCCAATTTGGCGATTTCGCCAATGGTGCCCAGGTCATGTTTGATCAGTTTATTTCCAGCGGTCGGGCTAAATGGGGAGAAAAAAGCGGTTTGGTCGTTCTTTTACCCCATGGATATGAGGGACAGGGACCGGAACACTCCAGCGCACGTATAGAACGGTTCTTGACCTTAGCAGCTGAGAACAACTGGATCGTAGCTAATATGACCCGATCTGCGCAGTATTTCCATATTTTAAGAAGACAGGCATTGAATTTACAAAAGGATGAGATTCGCCCGCTCATTATTTTTACTCCGAAGAGCTTACTGCGCCATCCGCTCGTTGCTTCTAGTGCTGAAGAGCTTGCGGAAGGATCCTTTAAGCCGGTACTGGAACAAAGCGGATTAGGTCAAAATCCCGAAAAAGTAGAACGCCTGATTTTATGCAGCGGAAAGATCGCTATTGATTTAGAAGAACGTCTGCCAGATTTGGAAAATAAAGACTGGTTCCATATTCTAAGAATCGAAGAATTGTATCCATTCCCGGAAGAAATTCTGGCAAACTACCTCAATCGCTATACGAATGTTAAAGAAATCGCCTGGGTTCAAGAAGAACCGAAAAATATGGGACCGTGGAGCTATGTTGCGCCGCGTCTCCATCATTTGGCGAAGGAAAATCAAAAGGTTGTCTATATCGGTAGACCAGAACGTTCGGCAACGAGTGAAGGCGATCCTGCTTCACATAAAAAAGAACAAGACCGAATCCTGTCGGAAGCCTTATCTCACAAAGTGTACTCCGTTCTCCATTAAGGAAAATATTTTCTCCTTGATGGAAATGAATCTATGAATATATTTGGCAAAGGGAAAGGGGATAATATAAGTGGCAGAAATTAAAGTACCTGAACTGGCAGAATCGATTATTGACGGAACGATTTCGCAATGGTTAAAAAAGCCAGGTGATTACGTCAACAAAGGGGAAGCCATTGCCGAATTAGAAACGGATAAAGTAAATGTGGATTTGATTTCCGATTATGAAGGTGTTATCCAGGAGCTTCTCTTTGAGGAAGGCGATACGGTTCAAGTAGGCGATACGATCGCCATCATCGCTGAAGGAGAAGTTGCTGCAACAGTCGCTGCACCTGAACAGACTGAGGAAAAACAGGAGGAAACGAAACAGGAAGAACCGGTTGTAGAAGAGAAGACGAAAGAACAGCAGCCGATTGCATCTCCAGCTGCCCGGAAATTAGCCCGGGAAAAAGGTATTGACTTATCAGAAGTTCCGACAAGCGACCCGTTCGGCCGCATACGCAAACAAGATGTAGAGGGCTATACAAAACAAGAAGTAGTACAGCAACCTGCACCACCGCAACAACCGAAAACAACAACGGTCTTGCAAACTGATGCACAGACCGATAAACCTGTGGAAATTATCCGGATGACTCGCCGCAGACAGACGATCGCTAAAAGATTAAAAGAAGTTCAGCAAACAGCTGCGATGCTGACAACCTTTAATGAGATTGATATGACGGCGGTTATGGAACTCAGGAAGCGCTGGAAAGATCAATTTTATGAAGAAAATGATGTCAAACTCGGTTTCATGTCCTTCTTTACGAAGGCTGTTGTCGCTGCGCTAAAGAAATTCCCGCTCCTCAATGCGGAAATTGATGGCGATCAATTGATCGTGAAAAAGTATTATGATATCGGTATTGCTGTTTCAACGGATGAAGGATTAGTTGTACCGGTTGTTCGAGATTGTGATAAGAAAAACTTTGCTGAAATTGAACGGGACATCATGGAACTGGCTAAAAAAGCGAGAGACAACAAATTATCCTTACAAGATTTACAGGGTGGAACGTTTACTATCACGAACGGCGGTGTTTTCGGTTCTTTATTCTCGACACCAATTTTAAATGGACCGCAAGTGGGCATTTTAGGAATGCACGCCATTCAAAACCGTCCAGTCGCTGTCGATAATGAACGGATTGAAATTCGCCCGATGATGTACGTCGCCTTATCATACGATCATCGTATTGTCGACGGTAAAGAAGCGGTCAGCTTCCTTGTAACCGTGAAAAAATTATTAGAAAATCCGGAACAACTGCTCTTAAATTCTTAAACGATTCGTGCCTGTGAGTTTATCTGAACTTGCAGGCACTTTTTAAATTTTTCTTTTATCATAAACATGCTTCATCTTGATTGTAACCGGGCTTTCTCACTATAATGGTATTGAAAGAAAAGGAGTTGATTGAAAATGATGCATTTAAAATGGGATAAATTACCCACGATCAAAAAAATTAAATGCGTACATACAAATGCAGAAAAATATCGGGTCGATCGCGTTCTTTCCGCTGAAAAAGTTTATGAAGTGAAAAATGAGACCGAAGAGTATTATTTCATCATTGATAATACAGGTAGGATTGGCGGATATTCGAAAGACTATTTCGTTGAAGTGAATGATTAAACGAGCATTCCGTATGAAGTTGCGCGGACATGCTTCCTGGAAATTCCTGATTGATTCAGGGATTTTTTTATGACTGGAACAAGGAGTGGGAATCGTATGTATGTGTATACTGAGGAGGAAATTCATGCCGCTGATACGCGTGCTGCCGAAAATGGATTGAGTGGCAATGCGTTAATGGAAACTGCTGGTCGCAGCTTGTTTCAATCGATTCGACCGCTATTAAAAAAAGATGAGCGGATTTTAATTTTGGCTGGTAAAGGAAATAATGGTGGCGACGGTGTTGTCCTGGCCCGTTAC
Source organism: uncultured Bacillaceae bacterium (assembly GCA_937951955.1). Lineage (GTDB taxonomy): Bacteria > Bacillota > Bacilli > Bacillales > Caldibacillaceae > CALGAD01. The sequence continues at coordinate 43,412 of CALGAD010000065.1, read as the reverse complement.
TTAAAGATGAATGGTTTTACCGTTCATCTAGTTTTTCCCTTTGGTTTACCGCAAACAAAAACGAGTCAGGAACATTTTTCTTATTATATGAGTCTCGGATTTTCCTATGAAACGGAAATCGATCGTTCACTGGATTATTCTGTGATCATTGATAGCCTATTAGGAGCAGGTGCGCGATTACCCCTCAAAAGCGAATATCGGATGCTGCTTCAATGGTGTAATAAACAAAGGGCTGTAAGAATAGCGATTGATATGCCGACTGGAGTCCTGGCAAATACAGGGAAAGTGGATGAGGTTGCCTTTCAAGCCGACTACACGTTTTCTCTGCACGGTTTTAAACGTTCGGCATTTTTACTGCCTTCTGCAAAGTATTACGGGAAAACGGATGCGCTGGATATCGGTTTACCGGCAAACAGCCAATGGAAAATTTGGACAGAAGACGATGTGCGGGCCACACTGAGCCGAAGAGATCCTTTTTCCCATAAAGGCACGTTCGGCACTGGCTTGCTTTTTGCAGGAACGGATGAAATGCCCGGATGCGCCCTTCTTGCCGGTTTAGGTGCGATGAGAATGGGGATTGGCAAACTAAAGATTGCCACTACGCCCCGGGTTCAAAATGCAATCAGTCATGGTTTACCCGAAGCGACATTTTGGTTAAATGGGCTGGAACAGTGCGCGAAAGGGGACAGACCGAACGGGATTCACGCAATCGCCATCGGTCCTGGATTGACGGATGAAAAAAACGTTGAACAGGCACTTGAACATTTATGGACGACAGATATACCGTTAATTCTCGATGCAGGTGCTTTACTTAAACAAAGTTTTCCGCATAGAAAAGCACCGGTCATCATTACACCACATCCTGGCGAATTCAGTCGCTTAACAGGAATATCCGTTCCAGAAATCCAGCAAAATCGTTTTGCGCTAGCGAGCCAGTTTGCGGTGGAAAATCAGGTGATTGTTGTTTTGAAGGGAACATATACGGCCATTGCCTATCCCGATGGATCGGGAGTGATTAATCCTACAGGTAATCCAGCTTTAGCAAAAGGCGGTTCTGGAGATACTTTAACGGGAATGATACTTGCACTAGCCGCAACAGAAAGCAATATTAAACATGCGGTCGCGAATGCTGTTTTCATACACGGTTTATGTGCTGATGAATTTGTCAATAAGAACGATGTACGTACGATGGTCGCTAGCGATATTACAGATTATTTAGGTGATGTTCTTCAGCGAATTTTAAAAAATGAATAACCGATTACTTCTTCATCTCATTTTTTCATAATTTCTCTTTTCCGTGGCAAACTATTTGCAGGAAAAGAGGTGAAAAAATGGGATTGGATAAAGCGAAAAATGTTGCAGGCAGATATTACAATCCGGAGAAGAAACAGGCGAATGATGAAGTAGATAAAGGATTGAAGGAAACCCATGAACAGATTATCGATTATTACATGGAAGGGACCATTGATAAATTGATTGCGAAAGAAAAGGGAGTAGATATGCCACAAAAAAATCGGTAACAGAAATTTTTAGTCCCCAAGCGCTGCACGATAACTGCACAGGCCCGGGACTTTTTTTATTTTGCAAAAACAAATCCACTAAAAAAACAGGGATAGCCAGCACCATCCCTGCATAAAAAAAGCTTTATTGGAATTTACTTTCTAATTGTTGACATACTTCCTCGGCCGTTAATCCGGATGCTTCAATGACGGAACCTTCCGTTATCACGTTACTAATTCCCATAATATTCGTATCCATACCGGTAATCACACAGAAATCACATTTTTCTGCATCCGCTTCACTTTCAAGATCAATGACTTCATATCCTTTTTCCAGCAATAATTGTTTTACATTCGTTAAGGCTGGATCAACCCCGATTTTCGCCATTGTTCCACCTCCTTGATGTACCGTTAGTTTGTAGAAAACTAGCGGATATTATTCTAAAGCGAGTACCGAAAATTATAGAAGGCGATAAATTCGTACTTTACTGAACCGGGACCAATGAATGCCAAAAACCGGGATCAAATAGAAGATCCCGGTTCATCGTATTTTACTCAAAACTTTTCTCTAATTCATCGATGAGTGAACCGACAAAAGCGACAGCTTCTCGGATTGGCTCCGGATTGGATAGATCGACGCCTGCTTTTTTAATTAATTGTAAAGGTGGTAATGTGCCGCCAGATTTCAATACTTCAAGCCAGCGTTCAACTGCGGGACGGCCTTCTTCTACAATTTGTTTGGCAACGGCTGTAGATACCGTCAAACCTGCAGAATACGTATACGGATATAGTCCCATATAATAATGAGGTTGCCGCATCCATGTTAAGGCAGCTCCTTCGTCAATTTCAACGCTATCTCCCCAAAATTCTTTCAAAATGTCGCCTTTAAATTTCGTTAATACGGATTCTGTTACCGGATTTCCTTTTTCCGCCCATTCATACACACGACGTTGCAACTCACCTTCCAGCAAATGGGTGACAAAATTATGATAATACGTGCCAAGGAGTTGCGAAATCACCCATCGTTTCTGTTCGTTCGTTTCCGCCCTGTTTAATAAATATTTTCCTAATAGAAGCTCATTTAAAGTGGACGGTGCTTCGATGAAATAAGTGGAAGGTCTCGTATTGAAAAATCGCTGATTTTTACCGGCCAGATAAAAATGGCCCGCATGACCTAATTCATGGGCGAGTACAAAGGCTGAGCGCATCGAATCGGTCCAGGTGATTAAAATATAGGGATGAACTCCATATGGGCTTGAACAAAAAGCTCCGGTACTTTTCCCGACATTATCTGCTAAATCGATCCATCGCTCCGATAAGGCTTTATTTAACATTTGTTCATAATCAGGACCTAAAATTTTTAAGGCATCTTTGATCAACTCGCTTGCTTCCTCATACGTCGTCTTCGGATTGTATTCGGGATCGATAGGAGCTTTCAAGTCGCAAAAGAGCATCCGGTCCAGTCCGAGAACTTTCTTTTTCAGCCGTGCATACTTTTGCATATGAGGAGCGAGTTCGTTAAAAATAATATTTAATTGATTATGGTACATTTCCTTCGTCACTTTTTGTCCAAACAGCAGATAATCGGTTACGGATGGGAATTTGCGAATTTTCGCCAATGTGACATGTTTCTTCACTTCACCGGCATAGGCAGCTGCAAATGTGTTTTTATACTTATTTAATGTAGAGACGAAAGACTCGTATGCACGGCGGCGAATAACAGGATCATCATGGAATTCGTATTTGTCTTCATACAGGGCAAAGGACATGGGCAGCTCATTCCCGGCATCATCTTGAATCGGTGTGAATTCCATGTCGGATAATTTGCTATGTTGATAGACGGTATAAGGGGTATTCAAAACATCTTGCAAGGATGATAATATTTGCTCGGTTTCCGGAGATAAGGTGTATGGTTTTTCTCTACGTATATCATCAATATAATTGCGAAATACTTCCAGTCCCGGATCTTCCGCAAAAAAGCGAGCCAGGACGTTGTCTTCGATTTCTAACAGTTCCGATTTGATAAACGATGTTTCCGAGCTTACCCTTGCCTGGAGTGAACCAAAATTAGCGACATCTCCCTGGTTAACAGGATCAGTGCTGTCGGCAGAAAAGCGAAGCATTGCATATGTGCCGGCAAGTGACAGGCGGTGGAGTAGTTTTTCATAGTTTGTTAAACATTCTAGCAAGTTACCTGCACTCTTATGTAAGGTTCCTTTATATCTTTTCATCTCTGTTAAGTTTTGCTCAATTTCCTGTAGCTCCTTTTCCCAGTCCCCGCGAGAGGCAAATAAATCTGTTAAATCCCATGTTAATTCTGCGGGCACCTCAGACCGTTTCCAGCGCATTTTGACATCCTGTACCATCGCAATCCTCCTTGTTTTAATCGTAATAATTATAATAATTGTTTAAATTATACACCAATTCTACCGAAAAATCATTTCTCAGCTACATGCAATATTTTCTTAAATGTTTTCCTACGTTAATCTACTAAATTTATGTTACAATAAGATAAACTTCATAGCTGATGATTGTAATGAAGGAGAGGGCGATTATGAAAACATCCTTTGAAGAAATTGTAAATGTAGACGAAATAGGTAAGCAGTCCGGCAAAAATTTACACGACATCCTCGCTTTAGCAAAAAGAGAGACTGTCAAGCCGGCCAGTGAAGATCAAGAAAAAGTGCTCTTTTTAGGGATTGATATCCAAAATGACTTTATGGAACAAGGCGCTTTAGGGGTCCCGGGTGCAAAACAAGATATAGCCAATGCCACGAAATTTATTTATCGCAATTTAGAAAAGATCACGGATATCATGGTCTCACTTGATACACACGAACCGATGCAAATTTTCCATCCGGCCTGGTGGGTAGATGAAAACGGGAACCATCCTGAGCCGTATACGATTATCTCTGCCGAAGATGTTCAAGCCAGAAAATGGAAAGCTGTAAATCACCAGGAAGAAAGTCTTGACTACGTGATTAATCTAGAGAAACAAGGGAAAAAACAATTATGCATCTGGCCATATCACTGTATCGAAGGAAGTTTTGGCCATGCGTTAGAAGGACAATTTACCAACATGATTTATTTCCATTCCGTTGCACGCAAGGCGAATGTGAAAAGAATCGTTAAGGGATTAGTTCCTTTTACAGAAATGTACGGGATTTTCCGCCCTGAATACAGTAAGGAAGATTATCACAATCGAGAATTACTTAAGGAAGTAGCTAGTTACGATAAGATTTTTATTGCCGGTGAGGCCAAATCCCACTGTGTATTAGAATCTGTCATTCAACTGTTACAATATTTTGAGGAAAATCAAATGTCTGGAGAGAAAATCCATATTCTTGAAGATTGTACAAGTTCCATTCCTGGCTTTGAAGACAATACAGAAAAATTGTTCCAAGAACTAGTTGATCAGTACGGTATTCAAATCGTTCAATCCACCGATTTTTAGTATCCATTGAAAACTGTCTGGAATCGAGAACCAGACAGTTTTTTATTTTGTGATTGACTTTCGATAAAATTGAGTGAATTTGCTGTTTAAAATAAAAGATCCGGCACAAATTATTATTTAAGAAAAGGTATTTTCTAGAAAAAAGAAAAATGGTTGCAGAAAAAACCGAACAATTTTTATGTATTTAAAATAAACATTCGTTTATATATGAATAAAAAATAAAAACTTTTAATATTTGTTAAGTTATTTTACGAAAAAGTATTGCTATTCATTAAAATTAGGACTAAACTAGATAACAATATTATTTTTTGCCAAGAATTTACAAAAAATGGAAATTTAACAGTTTTCCGGGAGGTGAATTTGTTGTCTGGACAACAATTATTACAAATCAAGCATTTAACTACTTCATTTCGTATAGGCGACCACTATTATCCTGCGGTCGATGATTTATCTTTAACGGTTCGGGAAAATGAGGTAGTGGCAATCGTTGGTGAATCAGGATGCGGTAAAAGTGCGCTTGCACTTTCCATTATGAAACTTCATCAACAAGAAAATACAAAAATCGAAGGGAATATTTTATACAATGGGAATAACCTGGTTTCGCTCTCAGTTGATGAGATGAATAAATATCGCGGGAAAGAAATCGGAATGATTTTCCAGGACCCGTTAACAGCTTTAAACCCACTCATGCGGGTTGGACAGCAAATTGAAGAAGGTATGAAAAATCACTTGAATCTATCAAAAGAAGAAATGAAACAGCGTTCTATCAATTTATTAGCAAAAGTCGGTATTCCAAATCCGGAAAGAACCTACTATCAATATCCCCATGAATTATCTGGTGGAATGAGACAGCGGGTTGTGATCGCAACTGCTATCGCCTGTGAACCGAAGTTATTAATCGCTGATGAACCGACTACAGCCCTTGATGTGACGATTCAGGCACAAATACTGGATTTATTGCGGGATATGCAAAAAGAAATGAAAACAGGTATCATTTTGATCACTCATGACCTAGGTGTAGTTGCCGAGATGGCCGATAAGGTAGCCGTTATGTATGCTGGACAGATCGTTGAATTAGCAGATGTCCAAACACTATTTACAAATCCTCTGCATCCTTACACTCGCTCATTATTCAATTCTCTACCATCCGCCGATCATGCACAAGATCGCTTACACGTGATTCAAGGAATGGTCCCCTCGTTAAAAAATCTACCACGTCACGGATGTCGATTTGCTGAACGAATTCCTTGGATTGATTCTTCTGCACACGAAGAACTTCCCGTATTGCGAGAAGTTGAAAAAGATCACTTTGTTCGTTGTACTTGCTGGCAACATTTTGATTTTCCAGAGGAGGCGGAGGTAAAAAATCATGCCGTTACTTAAAGTAGAAGATTTAAAAGTGTATTATCCAATTCGGAGTGGATTTTTCCGCACAGTCAAAGATTATGTGCGAGCAGTTAATGGCATCAGCTTTGCCATTAAAGAAGGGGAAACATATGGACTTGTCGGTGAGTCAGGATGTGGCAAAACGACAACAGGCCGAACGATCATCGGGTTAAATAAAGCAACGTCTGGTCATGTTTATTTACAAGATGGCGAGCAACAAGTGGATTTACTTAATTTAAAACGGAGTGAATTTAGAAAATATCGCAGTGATTTACAAATGATTTTCCAGGACCCTTATTCCTCGCTAAATCCGAAAAAAAGGGTGAAAGATATTATCCTGGAACCGCTCCGGAACTTTGAACATTTAACTCCGAATGAAGAGGAAGAAAGAATCGTTGAAGCACTTGAGAAAGTGGGGTTAGGACGGGATTCGATGTATAAATACCCTCACCAATTTTCCGGGGGACAGAGACAGCGTATCGGGATTGCCCGTTCTTTAGTTATCAGTCCCCGGTTGATCATTGCCGACGAACCGGTTTCCGCCCTCGATGTTTCCGTGCAGGCTCAGGTGCTTAATTTTATGAAGGAAATTCAAAAAGAATTTAATTTGAGTTATTTATTTATCAGCCATGACCTTGGAATTATCCGGCACATGTGTGATCGCATTGGGATTATGTATAATGGACGACTCGTTGAAGAGGGAACGACGGAAGACATCTTTAATAATCCTCAACATCTCTATACGAAGCGTTTATTATCCGCGATTCCCAATATTGATCCACAAAAACGATTAGAAAACAAAAAATTCAGGGATCGAATAGAAGAAGATTTTAAGAAAAATTTCCGTACATTTTTTGATGAAAATGGCAGGATTTATGATTTGAAACCAATATCGGAGACACATTCAGTTGCGATTCCGTAAGAGAGGAGAGTGAAGCATGCTTAAGTATACAATAAAAAGAATTTTAGCCATGATCCCTCAGTTGTTTATCCTTAGTATATTAGTATTCTTACTCACGAAAGCAATGCCCGGAGATCCGTTATCGCAAGCTTTTCGAGCAAATCCGAACCTTGATCCAGCAGTCCTGGCAGAGCTGCAGGAAAAAGCCGGGTTTAACGATCCCTGGTATGTCCAGTACGTCAACTGGATCAAAGGATTATTGCAAGGGGATTTAGGAATTTCTTATATTCACAAGGTTGAAATCACGAAATTACTAGGAGACCGTTTTGTCAATACGATCTGGTTAGGTCTTGCTACGCTGATTTTAACGTATTTAATTGCGATTCCCCTCGGACTTATTGCCGGCCGTTATCAAAATTCATGGGCGGATAAAATGATTGTCGGATACAACTACGTATCATATGCTGTACCTTTGTTCGTTTTTGCATTGTTGATGCTCTTTATTTTCGGTTTCCGTTTAGACCTGTTCCCGACAAGCGGTAGTGTTAATCCGCAAGTGGAACCCGGAACCTGGGATTATTTCTTGAGTAGAATCCATCACTTAATTCTCCCGGCTTTAACGGGAGCACTTTTATCCACTGTCGGGACGATTCAATATTTGCGCAATGAAATAATCGATACGAAACATAAAGATTTTGTTAAAACAGCAAGGGCAAAGGGCACTTCAGAAAAAAATGTTTATAATCGGCATATTCTCCGAAATTCCTTATTACCGATTGCCGCCTTTTTAGGAAGTGATATTGTCGGAATTCTCGGAGGCTCGATCTTTATCGAGCAAATTTTCGGCTACCCTGGTATCGGTCAATTGTTTATTACTTCAATTTCCCAGCGGGATTATAACGTCGTTATCATTTTAGTTATGTTGTCAGGTTTCTTGGCTCTATTAGGCACACTCTTATCCGACATTATTTTAAGTATTATTGACCCGCGGATTCGAATTGAAAATTAGACGTATCAGGGGGAGGATGTATATGAATTCAGTAGATGTCAATGTACAAAAAAGCGAAACTGAACAAAATCAAGCTCCGACCGGTATTCATGTGATTTGGAGAGAGCTTGCAAAAGACAAATTGGCTCTATTTTCACTGATCTTATTTATCGGTGTAGTGTTATTTATCTATATTTATTCTTTCTTGCTTGATCAAAGCGCGGTTACAACAATTAATTTGCGAAATATCTTTTCACCGCCGAATGCAGAAAACTGGCTCGGAACCGATTATGGTGGCCGGGATGTTTTTGGCCAGTTAGTAATTGGTGCCAGGAATTCTTTAACGATTGGCATTGTAATCACCTTGGTTACATCGTTTATCGGAATCACCCTCGGTGTGATCGCCGGTTATTTCGGCGGCTGGGTCGATTATATCATCATGCGCTTTATCGATTTCATTTTAGTATTACCAACAACGATGTTAATCATTGTTTTCGTTTCATTAGTTCCGCGTTTTAACGTCGTGAATTTTATTTTTATCATGAGTTTATTTTATTGGACTGCCATTGCACGGTTAATTCGGTCGAAAACATTGGCCGAACGGGAGCTCGATTATGTTTCCGCCTCAAAAACGCTTGGCTCTCCGAACTGGAAAATTATTTTATTCCAGGTGCTGCCTAATTTAAGTTCTATCATTATTGTGAATATGACATTGAATCTGGCGGGCAACATAGGAATAGAAACGGGACTTAGCTACTTGGGCTTTGGATTGCCGGAAAGCGTTCCGAGTCTAGGTACTTTAATCAGCTACTCCACAAATCCTGATGTGATGCAGAATAAATGGTGGGTCTGGTTACCGGCAGCAATACTTATTTTAGTATTGATGCTTTGTATCAATTTCGTTGGTCAGGCGCTGAAAAGGGCAGCAGACGCAAGACAACGACTTGGCTAAATATTATAGAAAAAGGGAGGAAACGACTTGAAAAAGAGCAAATATTATTTCATTACTCTTTTAGCAATTCTTGGCCTGTTATTGGCTGCTTGCGGCAATGATTCCGCTGGTGATGCAGGCAAAGATTCTGGTGACACAGAAGAAGAAACAACATTAGTCGATCCGGAAAAGGATTTTGCAAAAAAAGTGGACAAACTTGATGAAGCCATTGAAGGGGGCACACTGAACTATGGATTAGTATCCGATGCAGCCTTCAAAGGAATCCTCGACTGGGCATTTTATGAAGATAATCTAGATGCGGAAATTTTAAGTATATTCTCTGAACCAATCTTCGCTGTTGATGAGAATTATGAAATAACAAATGATCGAGAGTCTGCTGCCAAATTCGAAATCGCTGATGATCTCAAATCCATTAAGGTAACTATTCAAGATGGTGTTTACTGGCACAACGGTGAACCTCTTGAAGCTGAGGACTATGCTTATTCCTTCTACATCATCGGTCATCCGGATTATACGGGAGTACGTTACGGTGATGATATGATTTCCGATATTGTCGGTATGGAAGCATACCACAAGGGTGAAACCAATACAATTGAGGGTATTGAAATCCACAATGACAAAGAATTGACCATTCGCTGGACGGAACCGAAAGCATCATTGAAATCCGGTCTTTGGACTTATGCGGCACCGAAAGATTACTATGGTGACGTGGATATTGCTGATTTAGTGACATCGGAAAAAATTCACGAGAAAGCAATTGGCTTTGGTCCGTTCAAAATTAACAAAGTCGTTCCAGGTGAATCCGTTGAATTTATTGCATTCGAAGATTACTACGGCGGTAAACCGAAATTAGATTCGATTGTTTTACGGGTTATCCCGACTTCAACAATTGTTGAAGAAATTAATAGCGGGAATGTCGATATTGCATCGTTCCCGACAAACCAATACACGATCGGTATGGATACACCGAACTATGAACTATTAGCGCAAGAGCAAAATGCTTATACTTACATTGCCTTTAAATTAGGCCGCTGGGATGCGGAAAAAGGGGAAGCGGTACAGGACCGTGACACTCCTCTTCAAGATAAAGCATTGCGTCAAGCCTTTGGTTATGCAATGGACAACCAAACCATCGCCGAACAATTTTATCAAGGCTTAAGAAAACCGGCTAACTCCTTGATGATTCCGTTCTTTAAGGATTACCATAATCCTGATTTAGAAGGATATACGTTTGATCCTGAAAAAGCCAAACAAATTCTTGATGAAGCAGGATTCAAAGATGTTGACGGAGATGGATTTCGTGAAGATAAAGATGGCAAGCCGATGGTGTTCAACTTCGCATCCATGAGCGGTGGCGAAACGGCTGAACCGATTGCCCAATATTACATTCAAAATTGGAAAGAAGTCGGCTTAAATGTCCAATTGTTAGAAGGACGTTTGCATGAACCGAATAACTTCTACGATCGTGTAGAAGCTGACGATCCGGAAATCGATATTTATCAAGCAGCATGGGGAACCGGTACAGACCCGAACCCTTACGGCTTGTATTCCAAAAATGCCCCGTTTAACTATCCTCGTTTCGTCAATGAAGAAAACGAGAGATTATTAGCAGAAGGTGCATCAGAAAAAGCGGCTCTTGATAAAGAATATCGTAAGGAAGTTTATAACCAATGGCAAGAATTAATGTTTGAAGAAGCACCTGCGATTCCAACGCTCTTCCGTTATGAACTAATTGCGGTGAATGATCGCGTGGCTTACTACTCCCTCGATCAATTCGATGACTTCGGTTGGGAACAAGTAGCCTTAACCGAGGAAGAACCGGTAAAATAATTTTGCAAAAAGAGAGTCCTTTCGGGCACTCTTTTTTTATCGTTTATCCATTTTCAATTTCTAATGACTCTTGTAACATGTGGAAACAGGATTCTAATGCATTCGTATTCGGGAAGATAGCCTGGGCAGATTTGTTATTCCCGCCACCTTTACCTTCATACTGGCCAATGTATTCTTTCACAATTTGACCACAGTGTACGGGTGACTTCCCGTTGTGGGCCAGTAAAATTTTCCCTTCAGAAAGGGAGCCGAGAAGGATGATTTTATCTGATTCTTTTGTTATTTTGGCAGCAATAATTTGCATTTCTTTTGTAGTGCAGTCTGAAAAAAGTCGGGAAACAAGGGTTCCCTTTGCTTGATCAAGTAAATCCTTTTGGATAGCATCGGAATATTGAGCGAATAACAAGGAATATTTTTTCTTTTGCTCTTTATTTTCGTTAACCAATTTCTCAACCTGTTCTACGAGTTGGTCGGCAGAAGTTGTTAATTTTTTTGTTAGCTCGTTCGTGATTGTTAAAAGGTTCGTATAATCGTTTAATAAGCGAATCCCGCAAATAAAATAGAGACGGGTATTGCCGCGAACTTTCTCCTGTTTCAATAGTTTCAGGAGGCCGATTTCGCTCGTCGATTGTACGTGGGTTCCACCACATGCATTATATTCGATTCCTGCTATTTCAACAATTCGTAATTTTTCATGCCCCTGTGGGACTTTGCGCAGGTGATATTTATCAGCTTCAACCGGATCAATATAGAAGGTACGAATCGAGTGATTTTGAATAATGCGCCGGTTCACTTCCTGTTCGATATGCCGTCGTTCATCCTCCGTTAATGTCGGGACATTCAAATCAATGGTTGCGGTTTGGTCGCTTAAATGAAACGATATCGTTTCATATCCATATAAATCGTAACAAGTAGCCGATAGTAAATGTTGTCCGGAATGATGCTGGGTATTTTCTATTCTTCTTATTGAATCTATGCGACATTTGACCCGGGTATCTTGCGGTTTTTCCCTTAATACATGATAAACTTCATCGTCATCCTTTTTATACACGTAGTCTACGGGAATATCGGCAATAGTTCCGAGGTCACAAGGCTGTCCCCCGCCCTCCGGATAAAAAGCTGTTTCCTTCAAGGTTATGATCCATTTATCATTATCAAAAAATGCCCCGGTAATTTCCGTTTCCCATTCCACGAGATTTGGGTCTGTATAGTATAGCTTTTCAGTCAAATGCTTCATCCTTTCTGTAAAAGTATACTCGAATCATTCATATAACGAATACATAAAGAAATCTTTAAATTTCAATATCGCCATTTCTAGTTTTTTTCCGCTACCCATCCAATATATAATATAATGATTAGAGAGGATGAAAGAAAGGGGAATCGTAATTAATGAAAAAAATGAATGTGGAAAGTTTCAATCTTGATCATACGAAAGTGAAGGCTCCGTACGTCCGTCTAGCAAGTGTCAGTGAAGGGAAACACGGGGATAAAATTTATAAATATGATGTTCGGTTTTGTCAGCCGAATAAAGAACATATGGAAATGCCAGCCGTTCATTCATTAGAACATTTAATGGCGGAAAAAATTCGCGACCATCACGATTCCATTTTCGATGTCAGCCCGATGGGATGTCAAACCGGTTTTTATATTTCCGTCATTAATGATGGTGATTATGATCGTTTTCTTGAATTATTAGAAAAAACATTGCAAGATGTACTTGCAGCAGATGAAGTTCCTGCCTGCAATGAAGTGCAATGTGGCTGGGCGGCAAGCCATAGTTTAGAAGGGGCGAAAGAAATCGCCAGAAAAATGTTAGCGAAAAAAGATGAGTGGAAAACAGTTTTCGCATAAATAATAAGGGGCTGTCCAAAAAGGAAAATTATTTCAAGTTGAACTAAACCAGAATGTTGATTTATCAAGGTGCTTGAACAAACAAAAGGGGCATCCAAAAGTCGAAAATACGACTTTTTGGACAGCCCCTTATTTTTAACCACTAATATTCGTATGATGGTTTGCCGTTTCGCTAATCGTTTTTCTGGCTAACAAATAGACAATGATAGAAACAATTAGCAAAAATATAGCGGCTGTAATAAATCCTTCTTTCGTTGACATGGAAAAGGACCCTGTAACGAATGAACCGGCCATTGAGCCAAGGGAGATAAAGGCATAAAGAAGACCGAACCCTTTTCCTCTAATTGATGCTTCAGAATTTTTAGCGACAAGGGATGCGTTTGCCGGGAACAGGATGGCAAAACCGATACCGTAAACGGACATGGCCATGAACATAACTGTTAAATCGGCACCTAAGGCAAGAGTTATTAATGACGCACTTACCACGAGCATCCCGATGGGGAGCAGGAATTCATTACGGAACTTATCAAAAATCCGATTAGTAGGCAAGAGGAAAAATAGAATGGCCATAATACCGTAAACACTGATGAGAATCCCGCTCGTCCGGTCTCCTGCCTCTAGCTCGACTACTTTTAATGGTAGCATATACGCTAAAATCCCTTGCGCAAACGCTAAAGAAAAGGCACCGAGATAACCGAAAACAATGCTTGGAATCTTAAATAAAGAAACATATTCACTGACCGTACCCGATTGTGTTTCAGCACGCTTTTCTACCTTTTCCACCGGTTTTAAGAAAAGAAGAGCGACAATTCCGCAAAGGAACATCACCGTTCCGATCGGTTGATAGACGAGGGCATGGCCGAATCGTTCGGATAAAATACCGCCAATAGCAGGTCCGGTAATCGCTGCAAGACCGACTGCTGCAGCTGCAAAGGCCATCGTTTTTCCGCTTTTTTTACTTTTGGAATATAATGTGGCATACGTAAAGGCAGCCGGTGTTAAAATCCCCGAAGTAAACCCATTAATTAGACGGACGATAAACATTTGTACCGGCGATTGAACAAACGCATAGGCGATAAAGACGAGGCCATTTATTAAAAAGCCTGCCGTTAATACTTTTTTCGGTCCGGCTTTATCGACGAAATAACCAGAGAATACGTTACTAAATAAATTGGAAAATGAGTAAACACCGACGATGAATCCGATAAAGCCTGTTGCTGCTCCTAAACTTTGGGCATACGTACTAGTTATAGGAAGCTGTACGAATAAATCCCAGAAAGAAATGAAGATCAAGAAATAAATCAGGAACATCATTGGATTTCACCTCGTTACTGTTTGAAAAAAGCAAATTCCAATATTATTTCTTCCAGTGGGCCTGGATAAACTCATCACGTCCGGATTTTTCCCGGTCTTTTTGATAATATTCCGGATTCTTTTTATAGAAGTCTTGATGTTCTTCTTCAGCGGGATAGAACTCTGCTGCCGGAAGTATTTTTGTTACAATCGGTTTGTCAAAAATGCCGCTTTCTGCCAATTTCTGTTTCGAACGTTCAGCCAGCTCTTTTTGCTTTTCAGTATGATAAAAAATGGCCGTTCGATAATTGCTGCCGCGATCATGAAATTGACCGTCAGGATCGGTAGGATCGATTTGCTGCCAGTATATATCAAGTAAGGTTTGATAGTCGATGATATCTGGATCATATGTAATTTGCACGGCTTCATAATGTCCTGTTGTCCCGGTTTTTACTTGTTCATAAGTAGGGTTTTTAACATGTCCACCGGTATAGCCGGAAACAACCGAATAGACACCGTCCCATTGGTCAAACGGTTTGACCATACACCAAAAACAGCCTCCAGCAAATGTTGCTTTTTCAATTTTCTTCATGTTTTATCACTCCAACATCATGGAAAAATGATTTCCTCTATTTATTACAAATTTTATCACCTAATTTTACCAAAGTTAAATAAAAATGACTGAAAAGAACTCCTTACTCGAATTTCCCCTTCACAAAATGTTCAATTTTAACGAATTCCGTATAAAATTAGTAGTCGCGTACAATCTATTAATAATTCCCAATTTGAAGGAGGAGCTTATGAGACACGTACGCGCAATTCTATATAAATTTATTTTAACAACGGCTATATTATTATTCACTCTTGGATTTCTGTACGGGGTATCCCTGGCCGATATATTGACTATCAGTGCTTTATTAACGCTCGGCGCATACATGATTGGCGATTTACTTCTTTTACCCAATTACGGGAATATCGTTGCCACACTAGCAGACTTTGGTTTAGTCTTTTTTGGCGTTTTACTGCTCGGCAGTGTATATATTGAAGAATCGATTCGCCTTGGTGTTGCAAGTTTCCTTTCTGCCTTACTCCTTGCCGTTGGCGAAATTTTCTTTCACCGCTATTTAACTCGAGAAGTCCTGTTTGAACAAGAGGAACGGGAATACCCGCGCAGTCGATTAAATTACCAGACGGAATTTGCTGAAGAAGAATATCCCGCTCCCGATGATTTATATCCATTTACGAATGTTCCACCACGGGTGAATCCACCTGTTTACAACAAAAAGAAAGATGATGGGGACGATAAAGAAGGGTAAGTAAAGGGTGTCAGGGAGGCACCCTTTTTTTATGGCAAATAGATAGGGAAGATAAGTCCTACTACACAGGATTTACTATACTTTCTAAAAGTATAGAAAAAGCTCATAAAGAGGGAGGGCTTATTTCCACACTTTATGAGCAAATGCAGAATGAAATGAATAGACGAAAGTTAATTTGTTCTTAACATTTTGGGCATATTAATATTTTCCATTCGATTCCGCAAACGCTGGAGCATTTGATCGAATCCACCATTATTTTTAGCCCGCACAAAACCAAATGCAGTAGCACCCCCGAAAAGTCCAAGACCGAGGATGGAAAGCAACATTTGGTTGCGGCGTCGTTTTCTAGCCATTGGTAAATACTGTTGCGCCATACGCATCACGTTGTACCGTCTCAACAAGCGATTCATTCGTGAACACCCCTTTAATTTCCATTAGTAGAAGACCTCGTCTTCCTGCAATACTAGTGTTTGATGAAAACAAACTCCTATACGAATCATTCATGGTAAACGAAACGGTTTTTTTCAATTCTGGTAAATCCTTCCTTGGTATTGCCGGATCGAGATTCTCCTCTATTTGTCAATTATGAATCCTGAGGAAAAAAACAAACTAAGGACATAGAGATGAGGAGGAGAAAAAATGTTAACTGAACAACAGATTATTCAACTGAAGCAAATATTATTAAGAGAAAAATATACAGGAAAAAAACGATTGGAAATAAATGATGAATTCAATTTACAACAAGGTCATCCGCACGGATCCGTGGGCGAATTATCGAGTTATGACAATCATCCCGCCGATGAAGGAACGGAATTATTCGAGCGGGGCAAAGACTTAGCCTTACGGGAACATCTGAAAACATATTTAGAAGAGATTGAACATGCATTGCAGGCACTGGAAGAAGGGACATACGGAAAATGTTTACAGTGTGGTAAATTGATTCCTTTCGAACGACTTCAAGCGATTCCGACGACACGATACTGTAAAGAACATAGCCCGGAGCAGGAAACATCGTCAGAGCGACCGATTGAAGAAGAAGTTCTCCATCCACCATTTGGAAAATTTGCTTTCGATGATTCCCTTGACGAAGGGATAACATTTGATGCTGAGGATACATGGCAAGAAGTCGCTTCATGGGGGACAAGTGAGACACCGGCAGATTTTGTTGAACCCCCAGAACATTATAATGATGTAAATATTGAACCGGATGAAAATCTGGGGTATGTTGAAGATTATGAAAACTTTGTTGGTGTCGATATGTACGGGAATGAAGTCATCATTTATCCGAGTAAACAGCAAAAGAAATATGAAGAAGAGCTGGATGAAGAAGGGATTATGACGATATTCGGGGATTTACCTGCCAGGGAAAAGGATTCGTATACGGAAGACTGACAAATTGGACTGCACAAGATGCAGTCCTTATTCTTGTTTGTTACCAATATTCAGTTTATTATTGAAAAATCATTCACGAATTAGCTACGGTTTTATGTCAGTGAAAAATTTGTTAAGATGTGGAGAGAGATGTTTTAATAATAAAAAATTTGCGAAAAAGACTCCTTTATGTTAGGGAGGAGACCGATGAATTATGTGCTCAAGGCTTTAAAACCGTATAAAAAGTGGATGATTGTAGCCTGGATTTTGATGATTATCGAGCTGTTCGTAGAACTCTTATTACCGTTTATCATGGGTAAGATGGTCGATGAAGGAATTTTGCCGAGGAATTTACAACTTGTTGTCTTTTGGGGTTCTATTTTAATCGGTTTAAGTTTGTTTTCATTTACATCGGGAATCATCAATACTTTCTTTGCGGCGAAAGTTAGTCAAAGTTTTGCCTATGATATCAGGAACCAAGCTTTTCAAAAGATCCAGCGCTTATCTTTTTACGAATTAAATCGTTTTTCCACATCTGCGGTGGTCACCCGACTGACGAATGATGTTCATCAAGTGCAAATAACGGTTTTTATGATTTTGCGGGTATTTTTCCGCGTGCCGCTACTCATTATTTTCGGCTGCATGATGGCTCTTCTTGTAAATGTTCGGTTGGCTCTCATCTTGACCTGTATTATCCCTTTTTCCATCATTTTTTTATTTTTAATGATGCGAAGGGGCATTCGCTTATTTACAAAAGTACAGAGCAGTCTGGACAAATTGAACCGGATTATGCGGGAAAATCTGGCCGCTATCCGTCTCATTCGGGCCTTTAACAGAGGCCTGTATGAAGTGAACCGATTTACAGAAGTGAACAAAGATTTGCAAAGAAACACACAGCTCGCCTTGCGCTTTGTGGAGTTGACCGGTCCAATCCTTCTTTTTGTAATGAATGCATGCATCGTTTTGATTTTGTGGTTCGGTCACTTCCAGCTTACCATCGGTGGAGCAGGTGCAGGGGAAGTTGTTGCTATTATCAACTACGGGATGCGGATCACCCATTCTCTTTCCATGTTGTCGTGGATCATGATGGGAATATCACGAGCGAAAGCATCGGTGGACCGGCTGAATGAAATTTTTCATCTCGAAGATGAAAAGGAAGTAGGACAGTCCGAAACTGCATCTCTGGTAAAAAGGGCAACCCTGGAATTTAACCATGTGTATTTTTCCTATTATAGTGGAAGGGAAGTTTTAAAAGATATTCATTTTCAAGTCAAAAACGGGCAGACCGTCGCCGTTTTGGGGGCAACCGGGTCTGGTAAAACAACGTTATTTCAATTAATCCCCCGGTTAGTTGACCCCGATAAGGGAACGCTCTATCTCTCGGGAGTCGATATCCGGAAGATTCCACGGAATAAGTTAAGAAAACTTGTCGGGTATGTTCCCCAGGAATCCCACCTTTTCACCGGAACAATTAAAGAAAATATCGCCTGGGGAAATCGTGATGCTGATTTTTCAGAAATTGTCCAGGCAGCAAAAGATGCACAAATCCATGAGACGATCGTCAGCTTTCCTGACGGTTATGATACGGTCATCGGGCAGAAAGGGATTAATCTCTCTGGAGGTCAAAAACAACGTTTAACAATCGCCCGTGCCCTTGTTCGGAAACCGAAAATTTTACTGCTCGATAATGCAACGAGTGCCCTTGATGTTCAAACAGAGAGAAAACTTCTCACTGCACTTAAACGATATGATTGTACAATCTTGATGATTACGCAAAAAATCACAACAGCCCGCCTGGCTGATTTCATCTTGCTAATGGATGAGGGACGGATTATTGCACAAGGAACCCATGAACAATTATTAAAGGAATCGGATTTGTACAGGCAGATCAATGTGTCGCAAAGAGAAAGCGGGGTTTTACGACATGAGCATGTGGCGAAGTAGTCAGCGCAGGCGCTATGGAATGCCACTCAGTAAAGAAGAAAAACAGTTCCGCTGGGTTACCATTAAACGATTATGGCAGGAACTGCGGGAAAACAGAAGATCACTTATTGTCGTTTTATTAACGATTTTTGTGAATTCTCTGCTCGGTATCAGCGGACCATTTTTAATCGGTTACACCCTCGATGAAATGATTTATCGCAGGGAGACGGTGCCCATTCCTTATTTATTAGCCGCGCTTATCCTCGTTTACTTGTTGCACTCTTTGACGACATTTTTACAAAATTACTGGATGATCGGCATTGCTCAAACAACGGTTCATCGGATGCGGACGAAACTGTTTCACCACTTACAATTTCTACCGATCGCATTTTTTGATAAAAGGCAGCACGGAGAATTAATGAGTCGCGTAACGAATGATATGGATAATGTCAGTACAACGCTCAACAACTCGATTATCCAAATAACCTCAAGCTTGCTCACCTTAAGCGGTACAATCATCGTCATGATATATTTAAGTCCATTATTAACAATCATCACGTTAACTATTGTACCGATTCTGTTTGCCGGGATGCGATGGATTACGAGCCGGACCGGACCATTATTTCAAAAGCAGCAACATTATTTAGGGGAGCTCAATGGTTACATTGAAGAGATGGTCTCGGGACAAAACATTGTTAAAATTTATTCCCAGGAAGATGTAGTGATAGAGGGATTTATTGAGAGAAATGAAAAATTGCGGAATGTCGGATACAGGGCGCAGGTGTATTCAGGCTTTATCCCGAAATTTATGACCTTATTAAACAACGGGAGCTTTGCCATTATTGCCTTTTCTGGTGGGATTTTTGCTTTACACGGGCTGGTAACCGTCGGAGTCATCGTCACTTTCGCTGAATATGCCCGTCAATTTACGCGACCTTTAAACGAGCTTGCCAACCAATTTAATACCATGCTAGCAGCCATTGCCGGAGCGGAAAGGGTTTTTGATATTATGGATGTGCCCAAAGAAGATGAGCGGGATGCGCAGGACATCCATCAGATTAAGGGGGAAGTGATGTACCATCGTGTTTCGTTTTCCTATGAAGATAAAGAAGAAACTGTAAAAAATATTCATTTTCACGTACGTCCTGGAGAAACGGTAGCTCTCGTAGGTCCGACGGGAGCGGGTAAAACAACACTCATTAATTTACTTTCTCGTTTTTACGAACCGGATGATGGCTTTATAACGATTGATGGGATGGATATCCGGAAAATTTCACGAACGAGTCTTCGCGAGCAATTCGGGTTTGTCTTGCAAGATGTCTTTCTGTTTGAAGGGACAATTCGCGAAAATATCCGATACGGACGGCTTGATGCCACGGATGAAGAAGTGGAAGAGGCAGCGATACAGGCGAATGCCGATTCCTTTATCCGGCAGCTACCAGATGGCTACGATACGGTATTAAGTCAAGATGGTGCCGGTATCAGCCAGGGGCAAAAACAATTAATCGCGATTGCTCGGGCGATATTGCGGGATCCTGCCATTTTAATATTGGATGAAGCAACAAGTAACATCGATACAATCACCGAAATGAAAATTCAGGAAGCCTTGAAAAAATTAATGCAAAATCGGACCACTTTCGTCATTGCCCACCGCCTGAATACAATTCAAAACGCTGATCAAATTCTCGTTCTTAAGGAAGGACGGATTATCGAACAGGGGACGCATGATGCGTTATTAAGAAAGAAAGGTTTTTACTACAATCTATACTGCATGGCGGAAAAAGAACTGATTTAACGTTCTTTTTAAAAAAGGAACATCTTTTCCTTTCACACAAAAAAGACCTGAACCTGCCAATGATTCAAGGCCTTTTTAATGATTTAATGATTCCTGTAACAATTTAATATCGTCGTCCGATTGAATTATTATTTCTGACTGATTCAAATCTGTGGCTGTCCATGATACCGTCTCATAGTCCGGTATGAGCCGGTATTTATTTTCAATCCAGATACTGCCTTCCCGATCGGTTAACACGTTAAGACCAACTTCATCACATTTTAAAAGCAGGGTTCCTAAAAGTTCGGACTTTTTGCCAGTCACTTTCATTCCTTTGATTCCGCTTTTAATCTGGCAGATAATCCGGTCGTATTTGTGTTTGATCAGCGTGTCTTTAATAATATTCGGATAATGTTTGAACCGGCTGATCGGATTGTTTCCAACACAATCTTTCATATCCCAGTAGACGATACCTTCATTTTCACCGATGGTGAACCGGTAATAAATGGTATTTAAATAATTGACCGGACCGAACTGATAAAGATTCCAATCCCCGACTTGTTTCATCCGCCAGTGAGTGGCGTAAAAATAATGGACAAATACCCGTTTCGTCTCTACAAAAACGTCCTTAAATAGGGGGTTTTTATCTGCATCCGTCGTTTCATCATTCCGATTCAAATAAGATTCTTTATCGGTAAACAGCACGGTCCGCCAATCTTTCCGGGAAAGGATCTTGAGTAATTCAATATTTTTTGGATCATTGATATCTTCCAATGCCCGGTTAATCAAAGCTTCACGAATCACATCTTCCACTTGTTGCACGGTTATCCCTCCTTTTGGGTAAGTGGATTTTAGTTTTCTTACTATCATACGCAATTTCACCTTTTCTTTCAATAATAAAATTTCAAAAATATGAAAACTGTGAAAAATATCCTGGTTGTGAAATTTTTTCAGATGATAGGAAGGAAAAAACTTATTTATCCTTCTTGTTTTGCCAAAACGAGCCGTAAAAGGACGGTATTTTCGAATGGAACGATGTGATAAAATGAAAGTAATGTCAAAAAAAGGAGAGGAAAAGATGAATACATTTCGTGCCTTTATGATTGATAATGTGAATGATGAAATTCAAGCGGACATTAAAACTTTAGCAATGGATGAACTACCTGATGGAGAGGTAACGATTCGTGTTCACTACTCAAGTGTCAATTTTAAAGATGGACTGGCCACATTACGGAATGGTGGTGTGATTCGAAATTATCCGATGGTCGGGGGAATCGATTTAGCGGGGACAGTCATCGCATCGCAACATACGGATTTTAAAGAAGGCGATGAAGTCATCGTCACCGGTTATGATCTTGGTGTCAATCATTTCGGTGGCTATAGCGAGATTGCCCGTGTTCCTGCCTCCTGGGTTGTTCCGTTACCTGAGGGACTGACCTTAAAAGAAGCGATGGTCGTTGGCACAGCCGGTTTTACAGCTGCCTTATCGATTCAGCGCCTGGAAGATAATGGTGTAAAGCAAGAAAAGGGACCGATTTTAGTAACGGGGGCAACAGGGGGAGTCGGCAGTTCAGCGGTATCTTTTCTCAAGCAATTAGGTTACACAGTTATTGCCAGTACCCGTAAAGTTGATGCCCGGGAATTTTTACAATCGATTGGAGCAGCGGAAATCATCTCACCAGAGGAAATCACCAATCCAAAAAATAAAGCGCTATTGAAACAACAATGGCAAGCAGCGGTCGATTCGGTAGGTGGAAAATATTTACCGGTCATTCTCGCGTCCATACAATACGGTGGTTCCGTCGCATTATCTGGACTGACCGGGGGGAATCGCTTCGAAAGCACGGTTTATCCTTTCATTCTTCGCGGTGTCAATTTATTAGGGATTGACTCTGTCTTCTGTCCGATGGATGTGCGCCAAAAAGTGTGGAAACGTATTGCAAGTGAAATGAAATCGACTACATATTTTGAAACAGCCGTCCAGGAAATAACGCTGGACCAGTTACCGGAGACACTGAAAACCATTTTGCAAGGTGAATTGCGCGGAAGAACGATTGTCCGCTTAACGTAATCGTTCAGTTAAATTGGCGGAAAGGCAGAAAGACTATCTAGCTGCATCGATCGCTGTTCACTGTTATGGATAAGTCGTTTCCTCAGAAAGAACGCATAATCAATGATAAGATAAGTGCAGATCGGCATCGGGAGAAGGGAGAAAAAAGTTAGAATGGATTTAAATGAAATATTTCAAAAAATCGACAAATACCGGGCAAATTCCGGAGAAGCAGAACAAATACGCGCTTTCAGTATTTTAATCCCGTTAATCGAAAAAAGTGATGGTATTCACTTATTATTTGAGGTGCGTTCTCTTCAATTACGGCGCCAACCGGGGGAAATTTGTTTTCCGGGGGGACGTCTGGAACCGTCTGATGCAAGCCCTCTAGCCTGTGCCATCCGGGAAACGAGCGAAGAATTAGGAATTTCAGAGCAAGCAATCAGTCATGTAAAACCACTGGATGAGATAAAGCAACCTCTGGGACGCCGGATCATCTATCCATTCGTTGGTACGATCGCACCCGGTGTAACGCTTAACCCTAATCCTGATGAAGTAAAGGAAATATTTACCGTTCCCCTAAAATTTTTTCTCCAAAATAAACCTGAACGGTTTACGATTCACTTCAAAGTTGAACCGGAAGATAATTTCCCGTTTCACCTCATTCCAGGGGGAAAAAACTATAAATGGCACACACGATCGATGGAGGAATATTTTTACAGGTACGGTGAATATACGATTTGGGGCTTGACAGCAAATATCGTGCGGCGTTTTATTAAAATCATTCAATAAATAGTCAGGTGAAACGTTGTTTTCTGCTTATCAATATGTTTTAATGAACAAAGAAAATTTACTATTTAAGAAGGAAATCGTCATAAAAAAGGAGAATCAATAAATATGAAGGTAAAAATTAATCGCAATGCCGCAAAAGTATTAAAGAAACTGTTAGAACAAGAGGAAAATAATGGAAAAATGGTTCGTGTGTTTGTGAGCAGCCATCACGGTGATCATGTTCATTACGATTTCACCTTTGATACACCAGGTGAAGACGATGTCGTTGTAGAGACGGATAAAGATATTTCAGTAATCTTAAATAAAAACGATGAGTGGCTCGACGGTGTTTGGATTCAGTACTTTTATGTCCCCCAAGAAGGATTTGTCATCACCAATCCGAAAAAAGGAAATCATCACCATATCCATTAATCACGAGCCACGAATGAATGAAGGTAGTTGAATTCATGGCAAAAAAATATTATGTGGTTTGGGAAGGGCGAAAAAAAGGGATTTTTCCAACATGGGATGAAGCTAAACAGGCAGTCGAACAGTTCCCCGGGGCGAAGTTCAAAGCTTTTTTATCCTTGGAAGAGGCAAAGCAGGCCTTTCATGATGGGCCAGCGGTTTACCTTGCCCGACGGAAACAAGGAGGAAATGGAACGTTCAATCCCGAAAGTATTTGTGTCGATGCCGCCTGTAGTGGTAATCCTGGCCCGATGGAGTATCGAGGGGTCTACACAAAAACAGGGAAAACGTTATTTCACTACGGTCCCATACTCGGTACAAATAATATCGGGGAATTTCTGGCCATCGTTCATGCATTAGCCTATTTAAGGAAGAAAAACTTACATGATTTTCCCGTTTACTCGGATTCAGAAACAGCGATCAAATGGGTGAAGATGAAACGGGTGAATACAACTTTGCCAAAGACAAAAGACACCGAGCGGGTTTGGGAACTGATAGAAAGGGCAGAAGATTGGTTGCGAAACAATTATTATCGGAATCCCATATATAAATGGCAAACGGAATTTTGGGGAGAAAATCGCGCGGATTTTGGCAGAAAGTAAATTTTACAAACTCGCACGTACCAATTAAATATTTTTTCATCATCTGGTCCATAGTTACGGTCATTAGAAAAACGAAGGGCAACGGTAAATTTTCATTTTTTAAAAGGAATTTATCATTATGGGGGATGGGAATGGATCGGATTTGCATCAGTAAGTTACTGGAAGAAACCAGGGATTTAACGGAAGAGCATGAACCATTAGAATTAATGAAAGTCGATATTGATGCTCTGCTTGATAAAAATCAAATTTGTCCTTTAGAACATGTTACAAAAAGGAAAAAAGAGAAAAAGAGTGGTCCTTGACAGAAAAATCTCCTCCAAAATGGTTACACTATATGTGACAAAACCATTGGAGGGAATTAAATGGATAATAAAGAAATTGCGATTAAAGAATTAAATGCCTTTTTAAAAGGTCGATACATGGGGATTCACCAGCTGGAAAATTTAATTGCCAATGCGAAGGATGAAAATATTAAAGAACAATTACAAGATATTCAAAAAACGCATAAACTGCAGGCGATGAAAGTGGCAGAACGGATTCAGAACCTCGGCGGCAGACCGGTTGAAGGAACCGGTATATCTGGAACTTTTCAGGAATGGATGGGGAGATTAAAGGGCTATCCAACCAATAGTGAAGGTATTGTTGAACTGGCGAAAAAAGGAGAAGATTTTTACAGTCTGGAAATCTCCGAAGAAATTGTTCGCGGCGATTTAGATGACGAAAGTCGCCAGTTAATTGGCGAAATATTGGATGAAGATCGGAAAATCGTAGAGAAACTTGAACGGTTATTGGAAAAAGAATAGCTACTACGTAAAATCCAAACTTTGTAAACGCTTATTCCTTTAGCGGTGGATGTTAAACTTTATTGTGAAAGTTATCTCAAGATATGTCACATTTTTCAAACCTTTGTTGCCGGTAAATAAAAACGAATGGGAATCATTTAACGATCGTTTCTCCTCTTACTTTCACTAAAATTCATTTCTAGGAAAATTTTCAAATGGTATAATGGCACATAGACAGTTTAATAGATTATATAACGTATGAATAGGAGTATCATCATGAAATTAGTTAGTTGGAATGTCAATGGTTTACGGGCCTGTGTACGGAAAGGTTTTTTAAACTATTTTCAGGAAGTCGATGCCGATATATTTTGTGTTCAGGAGATCAAGTTACAAAATGGGCAAATTGAATTAGATTTACCAGGTTATTACCAGTACTGGAACTATGCGGAGAAAAAAGGGTATTCAGGTACTGCCGTATTTACAAAAATAAAGCCTTTATCCGTTTCCTATGGTTTTGAACCGGGGGAAGTGGAAAAAGAAGGGCGGATAATCACACTGGAATTTGACACATTTTATTTGGTTAATTGTTATACGGTGAACGCCCAGCGTGATCTGGCCCGACTGCCGTACCGTTTAGAATGGGAAGATCGCATGTTTGCGTATTTACAAGAATTAGATAAAAAGAAACCTGTCATTTATTGCGGCGATTTAAATGTCGCCCATCAGGAAATTGATTTAAAAAATCCTAAATCGAATGAAGGGAATTCGGGATTTACTCCGGAAGAAAGAGAGAAAATGACCCGGCTGTTAAATGCTGGTTTTATCGATAGTTTTCGCTATTTATATCCAGAAAAAAGGGATGCGTACACATGGTGGAGCTATATGAATAAAGCCCGGGAACGCAATATTGGCTGGCGGATTGATTACTTTATTCTTTCTGATAGATTAAAAGATCGATTGACCGATTCGGAAATCCATGCAGACGTTTTAGGTAGCGATCACTGCCCCATCGCATTAACAATCGATTTATAATCAGGTTTAAAATAGAGCGAAATCGGGTATCCTCTAGAAAGATTGCCGCAAAGGAGGATACGCAGATGAAATCATTTTCAGTTCATTTTCATGAAGAAGATAGCCTGGATCAGATCCTCGTTGAAAAGCTTTCTGAGGAAGATTTTGAAAAAGCTATTGCTGGTGGTGCCAGGCAGTTGTTCGAACTGGATACAAATTTCGGTTTGTTTCTCTTTGCCGATGGAGAGGATGCGGAAGGAAAGTCTTCCTATCTTGTTTTACGGTATGAAGAAGGGGAAGACGAGCAGCCGGAGGATATTTATTCCTTTCGGCTAGAGGAGTTTTTTGAAATGATTGCCCTTTTTTTAAGTCAAGTATATTATGATGAACAAATGGTTGATCAGACAACTGAAGATGGGGAAGGGGAAGAATACGGTCCCGTCCACCATCTGGCCCATTTATTATTACATATTGTCGATGCCGGAAAAGACGTTGAGCCATAAATTTAAATATTTTATGAACCAATCATTTCCGATTTATTACGTTTCCAATTTATGTTAAACTTTAATTGGATAATGTTTATAAAGAAAGATTAAGTTTATTTTAGAGGTGAATGATATGGCATATGTCATTACATCTCCATGTATTGGAGAAAAAGCCGGAGAATGTGTTGAAGTCTGTCCAGTTGACTGCATTATTGAGGGAGACGATCAATTTTATATCGATCCGGATATATGTATAGATTGTGGCGCTTGTGAAGCCGTCTGTCCTGTATCGGCAATTTTTTATGAAGAAGATGTTCCCGTGGAGGAAGAATCTTTTATTGAAAAGGCGAAAAAATTCTTTGAACAATATAATGGATAACTTGCAAAATAACACCAATTTGGTGTTATTTTTTTGTCGTGAAAAGATGTGCATCCTAGCGATAAACATTGATATGCAATCGATATTTTGTTATAAAATACAGAACATTCGGTTTATTAAAAATTGTAGTATTGAATCCTTTGTGTTATGATACAAATAACTAATTAGCTTTTTCCGTTTTCCCTTTTTAAAAGATAAAATGGAGGTGTAAAACGGAAGTGAAGTGTCTTGAATCGCAGGTTGAAGGATTATCGGATGTTCTCATATTGGCTGAAAAACGTCGGGAACTCGTTTTTTCCATGGTGGATGACCTGAAAGATTTTGCCATGAATACATTTGGCTTCACATTGCAAGATGCAGCGCTGGAATATTTAGAGCCTTTTCATTTTGATCATGGGATGGAATTAAAAGTTTTTGGTTTATATATTTGGTGGAGCATTTTTACCGTGCCAGTAATGAATAATCGTTTTACAATTTTTCAACTTTATTATAAAAAGCAGCGTCTACGACTGAAAAAAAGACCGTACTTGCGCAAGGTTTTAGCAAGCTGGCATACGATTCGACCGGGTTTTTATGAAATCAAAGAATGTGTGGCACCGCGCGTGTTTACTATTGAAGATTTATATGATGATTCTATTAAAGAAGTATCGATTTACAATCAAATTTACGAACCGGCAGCGGTTGGCGATATTGTAACCGGTATCATTTTTCCGTTAGGGGATGGAACGTATACATGTTTATTTGATTTCCTGCAACTTCCCAGGGAACAGGTGGAGCACGTGTTGAAAGAGCAACTGAGCAATCAAGTTAATCATCAAGATCTGTTAAAGAGTTATCCGGCCATTTTACGTCAACTCATGTATGAGATGATGGCCCGCACGAAAGTATAAATGAGTGAGACTTCACATTTTTTTGTAAGGATTATCGATTTGTTTTAAACTATAAAATAGGTACGATTTATTATAGAACTTGTCCTTATGGATGTACTAGTGTTGAATGAAACTGAACAAATTCATTTTGAAGAAAAAAGTAGGTGGAGCAATTGTTCAATGAAATACCTGACCATTTGCGGAAAAATCTGGATATCGTGTTTGTCGGCTTCAATCCAAGTTTGAAATCGGCAGAAACCGGTCATCATTACGCCAATCCGAACAACCGTTTTTGGAAAGTACTATATGAATCTGGTTTAACACCAAGGAAATATTCACCATATGAAGATTTTAAATTACTGGATCTCGGTTATGGATTTACCAATATCGTGGCGCGACCGACGAAAACAGCTGCCGAGATCACGAAGGAAGAATACAAAAAAGGCAGTGAGATTCTTCGGGAAAAACTCATGTTTTATCGACCACGAATGGTTTGTTTTGTTGGCAAAGGTGTCTATGAGCAGTATAGCGGGAGAAAAAAAGTGGACTGGGGTAAACAGCCGGAAGAGACAATTCCCGGAATCATTGACTTTGTTGCCCCATCGACAAGTGGTCTTGTCCGTATGAAAGTAGACGAAATGATTGCGATATATAAAGAATTAAATGATTTAAAAGAAAACGTGCTGTAAATCTTGTAAATTTTTATCATGATATGTTCAAAAATTAACAATGATAAGTGAATGGGAGAAAATGCGTGATTTCCCACAATATAGTATAGTATAATTTTAGTAATTGACTTCTACATTTTTATAAGTATTGGGGGGAAAACCATGGCCAGAATAAAGATCACGTGTGATAGTACAGCTGATTTATCACCGGAATTGTATGAGAAATACGACATCGATACCGTTCCACTATATATCATACTGGATAATGAAACGTACAAAGATTCCGTTGATATTCAACCGGATGATATATTTGCATTTGTCGATCAAACTGGAAAATTGCCAAAAACCGCAGCCGGTTCTATTCAGGATTATACTGAATTATTTAATCGCTATGCGAATGAATTCGATGCAGTGATTCATTTTAACATCGGGGAAAAGTTTTCCAGTTCCCATCAAAATGCCTATATCGCCTCACAAAACTTTGAAAATGTTTATGTGGTCAATTCGGACAATCTATCTACAGGAACCGGACACCAAGTTCTGGATGCCGTACAGTGGGCTGAAGAAGGATTAGCTCCGGAGGAAATTGTGAAACGAATAAATAGCAATAAAGCAAAATATGAAACAAGCTTTGTCATCGATACCCTGGAATATTTACGAAAAGGGGGAAGATGTACCCCGCTTCAGGCTATCGGTGCCAATTTACTCAGCATCAAACCGACAATCGAAGTGATTAATGGTGAGATGGATGTCGGCAAAAAATACCGCGGAAAACTGAATAAAGTTTTACAAAAATACGTATCTGACCGCTTAGAGGGTAGAGATGACATCAAAACCGATCGTATCTTCATTACCCATTCGGGATGCTCGGAGGAGACGATTAACATCGTAAAAGATACGATCCTTCAATATCAAACTTTTGATGAGATGATCGTAACGCGGGCTTCTTGTACGATTACGTGTCATTGTGGACCGAATACATTAGGAATTTTATTCAGAACAAAATAATAAAAAATTTTCGCTGCAAACCATGTTGCAGCGATTTGTCTGTTTAACAATGGTAATCAGGTATGATATAATCACTTATGCCTTTAACAGCAAGGAATGATATACATAAGATATTTTTGAAATTGGAGGCTAGGATGAATGAATGTTGTCGCACAAGTGGAAGCGCAGATTAAAGAAGAAATAAAACAAGCGCTCGTAAAAGCAAATTTAGCAAAAGAAGAAGAAATTCCAGATATTATTTTAGAAAAACCGAAAGTGAAAGCCCACGGTGATTATGCAACAAATATCGCGATGCAAATGGCACGGGTTGCCAAACAAGCACCGCGGAAAATCGCGGAAGAAATTGTCCAACATTTAGATACCGGTAAAGCAATGATAGAAAAAATTGACATTGCTGGACCGGGATTTATCAATCTTTTCCTTGATAATGGCTATTTAACTAAACTTATCGAGCAAATATTGGCAGAAAAAGAAACGTATGGTAGGGTAAATACCGGCAAGGGCCATAAAGTTTTAGTAGAGTTTGTTTCCGCTAATCCAACCGGTGATCTTCATGTCGGTCATGCCCGGGGGGCAGCTTACGGTGATGCATTGTGTAACATTCTTGATGCTGCTGGCTACGACGTATCCAGAGAATACTATATAAATGATGCAGGTAACCAAATTCATAATCTCGCCTTATCAATCGAAGCCCGTTATATGCAAGCCCTTGGAAAAGAATGGGATATGCCGGAAGATGGCTATCATGGACAGGATATCATTGAAATCGGTAAAGAATTGGCAGTAAAAGATGGCGATAAATGGGTCCACGTACCAGAAGAAGAGCGGATTGCATATTTCCGGGAATACGGTTTGAAAGTAGAACTAGAAAAAATTAAACAAGACCTGGCGAATTTTGATGTTCATTTTGACAATTGGTTCTCCGAAACATCTTTATACGAAACGAATAAAGTCGAGGCTACGTTAGAGAAATTACAGGAAAAAGAGATGATTTATGAAAAGGACGGCGCCACCTGGCTTAAGTCTACAAAATTTGGTGACGACAAAGACAGGGTTGTTATTAAAAATGATGGAACGTATACGTACTTAACCCCGGATATCGCCTATCACCTCAATAAATTGGAGCGCGGATTTGAAACCCTCATCAATATTTGGGGTGCTGACCATCACGGATACATTCCTCGGATGAAGGCTGCGATCCAGGCTTTAGGTTATGCGCCGGAAACACTCGAGGTTGAAGTTATTCAAATGGTAAACTTGATTGAAGATGGCGAAAAAGTCAAGATGAGTAAACGGACAGGTCGGGCATTAACTTTAAGACAACTAATGGAAGAAGTCGGTAAAGATGCCATGCGTTACTTCTTTAATACCCGCTCTTGTGATTCCCATCTCGACTTTGACCTGGATCTGGCAAGAACACAATCAAACGAAAACCCGGTATATTATGTTCAGTACGCCCACGCCAGAATCTGTACCATGTTAGAGCAGGCAGCTGAAAAAGGAATCGATTTTTCTGGATTCGATTCATCTCTCCTAAAAAATGAAAAGGAAATTGATTTATTGAAGCAGTTAGGGGATTTCCCGAAGACAATCGCAGATGCTGCGGAAAAACGGGCTCCTCATCTTGTCACCCAATACGTGTTTGACCTTTCTGCATTACTGCACAGTTATTACAATGCGGAAAAAGTGATTAAAGAGGATAATCTCGATTTAACAAAAGCACGTTTAGCCTTAATGGCAGCTGTCAAAATTACGATTGCGAACGCATTAAAATTGATCGGTGTTCATGCACCACAAAAGATGTATCGGGATGAAGAATAAATTTACTACGGGTAAGACCTTCGACTCTTACCCGTTTTTTATGTATACTTTCTTCATTATCGGTAAAAGTTTTGTGTAAAGAACGGCTCGTTATTGTCGTTAAAATAAACACCTATCCCGAGGTATTCATAATCTTCTTCTAAAATATTGGCCCGGTGTCCAGGTGAATTCATCAAACCTTCGTGGGCAAAAACGGCACTCCACTGTCCATAGGCGAGGTTCTCCCCAGCTTTACGAAAAATAATATTGTCTTCTTGCAATCGCTCCATTGCACTTTTTCCTGCTAGATTTGTATGGTTAAAATATCCATTCACTGCCATATCCTCGCTGTGTTTTCGTGCGGTTTTTTGAACAGCGGAATCCCATGATAAAAGGTTTAAACCGTATTTTTTTCGTTCGGCATTCACAAGATCAAACAGTTGATATTCTAGCGCTTCGATACGTTCAGCTGTGGCTTGTACATAAAGTTCTCTCCGCTCTTGTTCCAGTTTTTCGTCAATGATTTGCATCGCGCGCACCGTTTCATCTTGCTGTTCATCATAAAAAATCGTGATATAACAATTTTCTACGTGAAACAAATCGTAATTACGATCATCCGGTAATTGATAAATATATTTATCCTTGCGAATGCTCGATAAGGGGGCTCCTAATTTTTCTAATACTTCCTCTCGACGGGTACCTTGTTGGATGCCATGTACAGATGAGATCAAGTTTTGATTCGTATATAAACCGACGACTCGTTCGTGTTCATCGTATGTAACCATGAAAAACTGACGATAATCTTTGTGAAAAGTGTGCCAGTATGTATCGTATTCATTGATGGTTGTCCGGACAGGTGTTCCGTATCGTTTTTCTACATCTTTTTTGTCCATTCCTAACTCGATGGAAGCGATGGAAAAGGGTCCAGTCACAGGAGCGGATAATTCAATCGAATCACGCTCCTTGCGTTCTTCCGTTTTACGGGTTGAAAAATATTCCTTGAATTGGGATTCGATATTATCCAAAGATTTTTTGACATCATGAATGCTTTGTATTTCAAAAAATAAGATAAAAAGGGCACCGACAATTAACAGACTGCGAAGCAAACGCACGGCTATTCCTCCTTTTTCTCGCCATGCCATCCATTGTAACACGAAATAAGTGGAGAACAGGAATATCACGTAAACAAATTTCCTTAACTATTATAATAGAATTTATCGATGAAAATACTTGTTTAATGGAACAGGCACTGAACATTCCAGATAAAAATTGATTGATAAAAATCTTTCAGAGAATGTCAGAACCCTTTCCTTAAATCGGAAAGGGTTCGCTTATAATGATCAGTTTAGTTGACTTTGTTTAGAACCAGCTTGCTCCTACAATAATGAGAAGGATAAACAGTACAACAATTAACGCAAACCACTTTCCTCCACCGGAGAAGCCGTAACCGTAGCCACAATAGCCATGGCAACCGTAACCCATCAAACATTCCTCCTATTCATCGAATCGATTTTAGTAAGATACAAAGGCTGCTCCCACAATAATTAAAAGAATGAATAATACGACGATGAGAGCAAAACCTCCGCCGTAACCTGCTGTTCCGCTCATTTACACAACACCTCCCACGCCATTTGCTTACACTATATGTTAAAAATCTAAAAAGGCACTAGACAAAATCCCAAATCTTTAAACTTGGGCAAGAGCCTACTTTCTACCTTTGAGGAAAGGAGTTACTTGTTTAATAATCGGATCGACTTGATGAATGAGTTGACCGACTGTACCGATCGTTTTTGAGACTTTATCGAGATCAATTTCGCCATTACTGGTCCGAAAATAATTAAGAATGGATATTGCGGGATTGTGCGGGCGACGACGGTGATGAAAGGGAGGCGGTCCCATAGGCGGACGAGTTCCCGGGAACATTTTTTCTTCCTCCTTGTGTCCAAATTTCAATCCATCGTTATATCATTTTATTTCAATAAAGAAAAAAGGTTTGGATATCCGCCGTTACTATCCTGGATTTCCGGCCTATTTTATCGTTGATTGAATTTTTTGCACTTCATGAATAAAAGTGAGTATGGAATTGTTTTCCTTTCGAAGAACAATTAGTATATAATAAAGTCATAAAACCTGTTTTAGGTAAAAATAAGTGTGTAGGGTAGGGTACTGTATGACTGTAGAGTTAAACCAAGATTTGGAACAAAATATTACAAGAATTCATGTCAATGATAAAGAAATCATTTTAATCGGAACGGCTCATGTTTCCAAAAATAGCGCGGAACAAGTTAAAGCTGTCATCGAAGCAGAACAGCCGGACGCAGTCTGTATCGAACTCGATCGCGGTCGTTATCAGTCGTTAACGGAAGGAAATAAATGGAAAGAAACCGATATTTTTAAAATTATCAAAGAAAAGAAAGCGACACTGTTGTTTATAAATCTAGCATTATCGTCCTTTCAAAAACGAATTGCCAATTCTTTCGGCATTAATCCCGGTGCCGAGATGATTCAGGCGATCCAATCTGCTAAAGAAACAGGCGCCCGTCTCGTTTTGGCCGACCGCAATATTCAAACGACCTTCAAACGGATTTGGGCGAATCTCGGTTTTAAGGGACGAGTCATGTTGTTGACTGAAGTTGTTGCCAGTATATTCAGTTCCGAAGAAATCACCGAAGAGGAACTGGAAAAGCTGAAGCAACAAGATATGATCCAGGCGATTTTACAAGAATTTAGTGAAAATTATCCGGATCTAAAAAAGCCGTTAGTCGATGAACGGGATCAATATTTAGCCCAAAAAATTAAAACGGCTCCTGGCGAGAAAGTGGTTGCGGTACTCGGAGCCGCTCACGTCCCTGGTGTCACCCGTGAAATCCATAAAGACCATGACTTACGGAAATTAAATCAAGTTCCGCAGAAAAAGAAAAAGGCCAATTGGCTTGGTTGGTTATTGCCATTATTGATTATTTTATTAATCGGTTCGACCTTTTTTATCAATCCCGATGCTGGTTTCCAGCAAACATTCAGCTGGATTTTGTTGACAGGTAGTTTTGCGGCTATAGGTGCACTCATCGCTGGTGGGCATATACTGGCAATACTCACCGCATTCCTAGCTGCCCCGTTAACGACATTACATCCGCTCCTTGCATCAGGATGGTTTGCCGGATTTGTCCAGGCCTGGTTACGCAAACCAAATGTTCGTGATTTCGAAAATCTGGCGGATGATTGCACAACGATTAAAGGATTTTGGAAAAATAAAGTGACGCGTATTTTGCTCGTGATTATCATTACCAACATTACAACATCAATCGGAACAATTATTGCCGGAATCGATGTCGTCCGCGTATTTTTACAAAATATTTAAATTCAGGCTGTTCTCGGGGCTTCCCAGTGGAACAGCTTTTTCATTATATTTGATAGGGGTTACTCGGGATGAAAACGGATAGGAAAGATTTTTCTTCATCCATTAAACTTCGGGAGATTACGATGGCTGATTTCCCTTTTGTAGTTAAATGGAGTAAAGATAACGCTTTTTGTGAAGCAAATGGATGGAGAAAGGATCTTGATCGTGAAACATTGTATCGGTGGTGGAAACACCATGTTACTGCGGATTCGGAAGATTTAATCCGGTTAGGTATTGAAATGAATGGTTTACTGATTGGGTATGTCGATTTGGCGAAGATAACGAATCATGGCGCTGAATTAGGAATCGCGATTGGAGAAAGTGAGCGATGGGGGCAGGGCATAGGCACCCATGCTTTAAAATTGTTCATGGAATATGCGGCCGAAAAATATAAAATCACTTCCTTCACCGCTGAAATACAGAGGACAAACATACGGGCAAAAAAGTTACTTGAAAAGATTGGATTTAAAGAAATTATTTGTCATGCGAGTAATAAACCTTCGCAGGATGCCTACCAACAGATACGATATATATACCACCGATCATGAAAATTTTTTAATCAGGTAAATGAACAAAATTACGGGGGAAGAATATGAAAACAGTACTCATTACCGGCACGTCAAGTGGCTTCGGTTTACTATCATCGATCGAATTAGCAAAGAGGGGCTATCAAGTAGTCGCCACGATGCGTGACTTATCGAAAAGTACGGCTTTGAAAGAATTAGCCGAACGAGAAAATGTGACCGGGCAAATTGAAATATATCAGATGGATGTTACGAAAGAGGACGAAATAAGAGCAGTCTATGTCGAGGTTGAAAAGCACTTCGGCAAGCTCGATATTTTGATAAATAATGCGGGTTTTGCATTAGGGGGATTTTTAGAGGAAATTCCAGAAGAGCATTGGTATCAACAATATGAAACAAATATTTTCGGACCAATACGGGTGACAAAAACTTTTTTACCTCTTCTCCGAAAAAATAACGGTGGAAAAATTATTAATATTAGCAGTATCAGCGGTTATTTTGGTTTTCCTGGTTTAGCACCGTATACTTCATCGAAGCACGCCCTGGAAGGTTTTAGCGAAAGCCTTCGTTTGGAATTAATCAATGACAATATTTGGGTGTCATTAATTGAACCTGCCGCTTTCAAAACAAATATTTGGGAGAAAGGTTTGGCTAATATCGATTTAGATAAAGAAAGACCAGCCATTCAAAAACAATTAATTGCGCAGGCGAAAAGCAATATTACAAAAAGTGCCGATCCGCTCGAGGTAGTCAATGTGATTATAAAAATTTGCCAATCCAATCGACCGAAGTTGCGCTATCCGGTTGGGAAAGGGGCAAAATTGCTCTATTATGTCAAACATTTGCTTCCGTGGCGCATGATAGAATGGGCCGTACGCAAACGTCTACAGGAAAAAAGATAGTTCGTGCAAGATGACTTTTAGTAATCAATTGATTTGCAATATTGGCTGAATTATGCCATAGTAAAAATGAAATTTAATATTAAAACAATCGTGTGTAGGGGAGCCAGTGTTGCTGGTTGAGAGTGTATCCGCAAGATACAGACCCTTTGAACCTGATCTGGCTAAGGCCAGCGTAGGGAACACATGGAAGTCGACTTGTGTCTCAAAACGCTCTGGCTTGCCGGGGCGTTTTTATTTATTCCTGTTCCGTATGGATTCTGGTCCCCGGGCACACAATGTAAGAAAAGGAGAGGGAACAACTATGATTAAAAAATTATCTGTATTTCTTGTTGTATTGATTACTTTATTTGTTGCCGGCTGTGGCAATCGTTCGATGGAAGAAGAATCCGATACACGGGGGAACGAAGATGAGAAGCTGCAAGATGTGACCGTTGTGTTAGATTGGACACCGAACACGAACCATACGGGGCTTTATGTTGCAAATGAGCAAGGATTTTTTACAGAAGAAGGCCTGCAGGTGGAAATACTTTTGCCGGGAGAGACAACACCGGAACAGTTAGTAGCCGCTGGACAGGCTGAGTTTGGAGTGAGTTACCAGGAAACGGTCACCCACGCCAGGACGCAAGATGTACCCATCGTCTCAATAGCTGCAATTATTCAACACAACACATCAGGATTTGCATCATTAAAGGAAAAAGGAATTGAAACGCCAAAAGATTTTGAAGGAAAAGTTTATGGTGGGTGGGGCTCACCCGTGGAAGAAGCCGTCATGGATACAATCATGCGCATCGACGGGGGTGATGTGAAAGAAGTAGATATCATTAATATAGGGAGTACCGATTTCTTTACCGCTGTTGAGCGGGGAGATATCGATTTTGCCTGGATTTATTATGGCTGGACAGGTGTAGAGGCAGAATTACGAAATATTCCCTTAAACATGATCTATGTCAATGATTACAGCGATGCCCTTGACTACTATACGCCTATTTTCATAACAAGTGAAGAGATGATTGCGGACGAACCGGAGACGATTAAAAAATTTTTACGTGCAGTCTCCAAAGGATATCAGTTTGCGATTGAGAATCCTCAGGAAGCGGCCGAAATCTTAATCGCTGCCGTACCGGAACTCGATCCGGAACTCGTAAAAAGAAGTCAGGAATGGCTGGCCTCAAAATACCAGGACGACGCACCGCGTTGGGGGGAACAAAAGCTGGAAGTGTGGAAAAAGTATGCGGATTGGATGTACGAGCATGATTTACTTGAGAAGGAATTGGACAGTGAACAAGCTTTCACGAATGAATTTTTACCAGAAAATGAATAGTAATCACAGTTTTACCTTTGCCTACTTTCATGGATAACGAAAAACTTTGTATATTCAAGTAATCGAAAATGATCGCGGATGGAGCATTACAAAAGTGAGAGAAAATATTATCAAAGTGTGGAAATCTGTACTCGTCTTTCTGATCATTTTTCTCATATGGGAAGTTTCGGTGAGAGTTTTTGAAATACCTGAATGGTTTTTACCCGGTCCGGTACAAATTTTTCGAGAAGCGGTGCTTAGTTTTCCTGTTTATGCGGATCATATTGTTCCGACTGTCATATTGTCTTTAATCGGGCTTGCAATCGGGACGTTCATCGGTGTGATGACAGCCATTTTCCTGCACCGGATTCCAAAATTAAAGGAAATTGTATACCCATTACTAATTGTTTCCCAAAATATCCCAACGATTGTACTAGCGCCGCTTCTTGTGATCTGGTTCGGATTCGGGATGTTACCGAAGTTAATTGTGATTACTTTAGTTTGTTTTTTTCCTATTACGATTTCTTTATTGAATGGATTTTTACAGACGGATCAAGAATTGAAACATTATATGCTGATGGCGGGGGCTTCCAGCCGACAAATTTTTTGGAAACTTGAATGGCCAAGTGCTCTACCATCACTATTTTCAGGATTAAAAATTGCCGCAACATACAGTGTTTTAGGCGCGGTCATCTCGGAATGGCTCGGCGCTAAAAGAGGAATCGGTGTTTTTATGACATTATCATCTTCGGCTTTTCAAACCGATCGGGTGTTTATTTCCATTTTTATCATCGTATTTGTCAGTTTGCTATTGTTTTTTGTCATTCAATTACTGGAACATTTAGTAATTCACTGGCAACATATTGAGGATGGGAAACCAAATGAGTAAACTGGAAGTCAGGCAAATTCATTTATCTTTCGGAAATATTCATGTGTTAAATGGTATATCCTTTACTGTCCATGACGGGGAATTTGTTTCACTCCTCGGACCATCGGGTAGTGGCAAAAGCACTTTATTCAGTATTATCGGTGGCATCCGACGACCGGATCGAGGATCCATCTGGCTTAATGGGAAAAATATTACCGGAAAAACGGGGTTAATCAGTTACACCCCGCAAACACCTTCACTCATGCCGTGGCGAACAATTATTGATAACGTCTTGTTGGGTCAAGAAATTCAAGGCTATCGGGATGAAAAAGCGGCACTGGCAATGATCGATAGGGCTGGACTCAAGGGGTACGAAAACAGCTATCCCCATGAATTATCAGGCGGGATGAAACAACGGGTCGCTTTTATTCGGAGCCTGCTCAGTCCACAGTCTATTATTTGCCTCGATGAACCGTTCTCGGCATTAGATGAATTGACCCGGATGGATATGCAAAACTGGTTGCTATCGATCTGGTCCGAGCATCAGAAATCCGTTTTGTTTGTGACGCATAATATTGAGGAGGCGCTGTTTTTATCTGATCGCATCCTTGTTTTATCGGAAAAACCGGCACGCATTACAGCAGAATTTCACGTTCCCTTTCCGCGACCGCGGAAAGAAATGCTTTATTTGACCGATGAATTCATCCATATCAAACGGGAGATATACCATGTTTTACGAGGACAGCTCGTTAAACATAGCTAAAGCGATTGAATAATTCAGGAATTTTCACATAACAAAAAAGGAAAGGGAAATAAACGATCCGTTTATACCCTTTCCTTTTTTAATCATACTGAACGATTGACCATTTTTTTGTTACGAATATAGATTTGTTTACTGCGTAATTGTCCGCATGCAGCATCGATATCCGATCCGAGTTCCTGGCGAATAGTGCAGTTTATGCCATTCTTTTTTAATACATCATAAAATTTTAAAATCGATTCTTTTGGACTGCGTTGATATTCGCTATATTCATTGACTGGATTATATGGAATGAGATTGACATAAGCATGTTTCTTCATGTCTTTTAATAATTCGGCAAGCTCTTCAGCCTGTTCAACACCGTCATTCACATCTTTGATCATAATGTATTCAAAGGTTACCCGACGATTCGTTTTGTCGATGTAGTAATCAACGGCTGCCATCAATTTATCAATAGGATAGGCGCGATTAATTTTCATCATCCGGGTTCGTAATTCATTATTCGGCGCATGGAGTGAGATCGCCAAATTCACCCGTGGTTCTAAATGGGCAAAATCATAAATCTTCGGTACGATTCCACTAGTTGAAACGGTAATATGGCGCGGTCCGAGATTTAACCCGCGGGGAGACGTAATTATATTGAGAAATTGTACGAGATTGTTGTAATTATCAAAAGGTTCACCAATGCCCATCACAACGGCATGGGTAATCCGTTCCCCTTGATTTTCGCTATTTAAGTATTGCTGAGCATGGATGATTTGTTCGACGATTTCACCGGCAGTTAAATCCCGATTTTTCCGTAAAAGACCGCTGGCACAAAATGAACAGCCGATATTACAGCCGACTTGTGTGGTTACACAGACAGAAGTGCCATAACTTTGACGCATTAGAACCGTTTCAATTAAATTCCCATCTTGTAATCGATAAAGAAATTTGACGGTTCCGTCTTTTGATTTTTGACAGATTTCTGTACGGATGGATTGAATAGTAAAATGCTCTTCTATGAATTGAATACATTCAGAATCAAGGCTTTTCATATCCGCAAAATTTCGAATATGTTCCTGATAGAGAGCTTTCCAAACACGTTTCGCTTGCGATTTTTTTTGACCGTTTTTGACAAAAAAGTCCTCTAATTCATTAAAGGTTAAACCGTATATAGATGGTTTGACAACATCTTGTGTTTGCATCAATTATTCTCATCTCCGCAAAATTTCCTATTGTAATCAATCATTTATTTTATCTTAAAATGGAAGAGGAATCCATGCATTTTCGAGTTTTTTAGATAAATCCACGGTTTTAATGATGATGTATAAAATTTTGTGTAAAGCATTTTGCTAGACCAAAAGAAAATAAGTGTGCAAATGAAATATTATTTCACGTTTTCAGTCTTAAATTGGGCAAAAATGGAAACGTTAACAAATTGATTTTTCAAATTAGCTCCTTTTCAAAAAGTAAAGGGAAGTGAATGATTGGTCTGTTTGTTCGTAAAATTCAATCCGAGCCTGTTCGTTTGCGGAATTGTCCTTATTTATGTTGTAAGAAATGAATTCAATCAGTTGTGCTAACAAATGTATTTTCTCGGCTTGGAATGCTCAATAATGAACAAATTAAATCATTCATGAAGGAGGTTTAAATTATGGGCATATTGTATGAATCGACGGATTTAGTCGGATGGGGAATTTGGTTTTTCGTATTATTTGCATTAATGGCTTTTAATGAATTTAGCCGAACGACAAAATGGGGTGGGATCACCCTTTTTCTCATCCTTCCAATCATTTTAACGATTTTCGTTTGGCCAACGACGGCTGCCCCTGGTAATGAATACGGAACTGGCACTTGGTTTAACTGGGTGAAAACATATTCAGCCCTTGCAGGTTGCCTCGGTTTCATGGCGATTCGGTACATTCCATCATTAGCGAAAAAGAAGTGGATACTTTGGTTTCCTCCAGCAATATTGGCTTTAAATATATTAGAAGCCTGTATTCGCGACTTTCAAGTGTTTTCGTATGGCGTTTGGGAAGGCGCATATATTGATCATCTTTGGGTCATGTCCGGTCCGTGGAATATTATGAATGGAATCGCAGGACTTTTAAATATTGTAGCTATTTGTGGATGGACGGGTATTTTTGTTTCTAAAGACAAATCGAAGGACATGATTTGGCCTGATATGATTTGGGCATGGATCATTGCTTATGATTTATGGAATTTTGCTTATACGTATAATTGTATAGCTGATCATTCTTTCTACTGTGGTTTGGCATTATTGCTTTCTTGTACCATTCCGACATTTTTCATCAAAAAAGGTGCATGGCTCCAACACCGTGCCCATACCCTAGCCCTTTGGATTATGTTCGTTATGACAGTTCCAGCCTTTGCCGATCGCATTGCACCTGTACCAACTACCCATAATCCAACCGCATTTTTCGTCGTTAGCCTCTTGTCCTTATTGGCGAATAGTGCTTTAGTCGTTTATCAATTTTATCGGATTCGAAAACGAAAACTTCATCCGTTAACTGATGAGATTTTTACGGATACGAAAGCGTATAAAAAAGTGATTGAAGAAAATACAGCGGCTGTTTAATAGTAAATGGACGATGTTCGCTATTTGAACGAAGAAAAAGCGAAGATCGTCCTTTTTTCGTGGAACGATTTGGTATACATAATTTTAAAGAAAAGAGTTACATTACAATTGAACGAGAACAAGATCATCCACAAAATAAGCTAGAAAATTTATTTTGTTAAAAAATTAACAAACTGTGAACATTATTGACTATGTATACGGTGGGTAGTATTATTATAATGTGAAAATTTGAACAAATAATTATACATTATATGGAAGGAAGGGTTTTGTATGTCGACAATGGAAACTTTTAAAGCGACAACAAAAATTTTAGAAGGAGGTTTATCGGTAGAATCTTCTTCTCGAAATTTTAAAGTAATATTAGATGAACCGAAAAGTCTCGGTGGAACAGATAAAGGAATGAATCCCGTTGAACTCGTATTATGTGCATTAGGCGGATGCCAAGGAATTGTTGCAAAGGCCTATGCGAAACATAAAGGAATCGATTTGAAAGATTTTTGGGTTGAATTGGAAGGAGACTTGGATGTTAGAGGGTTTAAAGGTGATCCAAACGTTCGTCCAGGATTTCAAGAAATTCGTTTCAAAATGCATATGAAAACCGATGCTTCTCCTGAACAAGCGAAGGAATTTGCAAAATTCATTGAAAACACTTGTCCGGTTGGAGATTCGTTAGCTAATGGCGTTTCGCTAAAATTAAGTGATGTAGTTGTAGAAAAACCATAAAGCTACCTATCATTAAGCTGGCTCCTTTGAAAAGGGGTCAGTTTTTTACTTGTTTTTTATTTTATTCTCTAACGAAATCAAATCGATCGGTACTTCCTTTTATTTGGATGAAACAGAAATTAGAAAAAGGAGATGATTCCTGATTTATCCTTTATTTTTCAAGATTAAGGTGGATAGGGAAATTTTAAAATTTACAAAATCGTAAAATAAACAAATGTTTCATTAAAAAATATTTGGTATGATAACCGTAAAATCGTTCATATGTAGGGAGGATCTTTCAAAGGGAAGGGATAAAACCACTTTTGGGAAAGGGGCATTAACGATTGAACTGGAAAAAAGACGGCGAACAATTTGTAAAATCAATCACGGTTATTTTTCAATTAATGTTGAATATATCTTTGATTTTTCTTGCAATTATTTTATCTGTATTACTGTTTAAAGAGTTATTTGTGTTTGGGAAAATGTTGTTCCTTGGGGATCAGAACGATTACGTTGTATTCCTTGAGAATATTTTAATTTTCTTTTTATATTTCGAATTTATCACGATGATTGTAAAATATTTTAAAGAAGAGTATC
This sequence comes from uncultured Bacillaceae bacterium, assembly GCA_937951955.1. Taxonomy (GTDB): domain Bacteria; phylum Bacillota; class Bacilli; order Bacillales; family Caldibacillaceae; genus CALGAD01. The sequence goes on along the minus strand of CALGAD010000065.1, from coordinate 350 downwards.
ATTTTCCCCTCAGGTATTTTATTTATGTGGGGATTACGGCAATGGTGCGGTTAATCATTGTCGACCATCACGACCCCCATAGTACCCTTTTGTACGCAGTTGTCATCTTAATACTTATCATCGGGTATTTCATTATGAATTTAACTCCTCGAGACAGACCTGAAAGCAGATGGTTTTTTAAACTGCAAATAAGCGATAATGAAGGGAAGAAAAATTAGTATATTATAATAATTGTCGTCGACCTCCAGGAGTGCAAAAAACCTAGAGGATCGACGACAGTTTGTGATTTTTACACAATTTACGATAATCCTTGATTTATCAATCTTTTTCAACAACTAGAGGTTTATATA
>CALGAD010000064.1 GCA_937951955.1 uncultured Bacillaceae bacterium | reverse complement strand
TTTCTTATTTATTCTTCCAATCCATAGCTAATTAAGTTAACAAAAATACGATATGAGCCAGGTACTTGATGTTCTAATTGACGGTAAAATACGAGACTCGTATATAAATACGATCCTTCACCATATTCTGCCAATAATATGCCACTTGCAAATGGATCTTCACCGGGATCTGCCATACTTACTAACGTTTCATATCGGTCATCCCAGTTCATCGGGAAATATAGACCTCGTTCCTGGACCCAATCATCCCAATCATTTTCAGTAATTTTGTTAGGATAATGAAACAGTTTATGGTCCGGTTGTAAAATTTCAACCGGTGCTTCCTCATCCGTCACGCGCCAGCGTATGGAAGGGGATCCGATTTCCAAGAAATATGGTGGAGTTTCCACCGGATTCCAGTTGTCATCCGGCTTATGATACTGAACAACGAGGTGTCCTCCATTTTCAACATAATCCAGTAACCGATCATTATATAGTTGTAAATCCTCCCTGGATAAATAGGCACGAACCCCTGTCACGATTGCGTCAAATTGTGATAAATCCCCCGTAGCTAAATCCGCTTCCGTTAATTTTTCAACATTCACCCCGGCATTTGCTAAATAATCAGCGACTTTATCAAATCCGCTATCAATATATCCAATTTTCAAATTTTCCGGTACTTCTAAATCAAAAGCAACCACTTGAATTTGCGACGGATATAAATAGTAGGAATCTTTGATATGGTCATATGAAATTTCTTGTACGGTCGTGTTATACAATTCACCATCGGATTCAGCAACGACATCAATGGTCAATCTGCCTGCCTCAACTTCTGCTGGAGGCTGTAAGAAAAATGTAACTTCTTTTTCTTCATAACGCTCGGAAAAACTTAATTCTGTCATGGAAGGATTGGTTGTCCAACCCTCTGGAACTTTTAAAGAAACAGCTGCTTGTTTCGAACCATTGAAGTAATTTTTTACTTTTACCGTTACCGGAATGGACTCTTGGACATCTAGTGTATTCACAACAACATTTTCTGGATTTAAGGATATTCCTAATTCTGGTAATACCGCGACAGTTTCATCGAATTCTATTCGCTTTTCAGCTTCGTAGCCATTTTCTTTAAATGTCACTTTCCCTTGAACTACCGGCTCACCATACGGATTAAAGAGTTCCGCATCTTCTGGTACTTGAATATCAAAAACGACGGTTCTGGATTCACCCGGTTTTAAGTGTTTTACATTTTGGACATTGTCATTTTGGAACTGACCATTGTATGCAATCGAGGCTTCAATGTGATGTATTTTTCTTTTTCCATGATTTGTGATTGTGAATTGAACTTTTGCTTTCTCGCCTTTTGTTAATACATTGGTTTCAATTTCTGGTTCAACGGATAGGCCACTCGAGACAAAGCTCACCTCATGCAATTGCTCGAGTTTGATTTCCAGTTTATGAAGCAAATCATTTTTTACATGTTCGTCTAACTTCGATTTTTTGACTTGATTGATTAAGTGCGCAATATCTTTCAATGCTTTCTGAGCTTTTGGTAAGATTTTATCACGATCCGGATATAAACCAATGATATGATTTAAATCTTTCTGTAATTTTCTTAATGAAACGGCTAACCCTTTATCTTCAATGAAATCAGCCCATTCATCGAAATTATAAGGGACGCCGTGGAACAATTCGTGATGATTGGCCGATTCAATTGCTTTTACTAACTCTATCTTAAATTGTCGAGGTTCTGCAGGTATGTCTCTACCCATTCCCTGACTTTTATGCATTGAACGGGACAGTTCACCAAGTTGTGGATAGGTCATACCATAAATTTCATCGTAAATTCCTATTTCAATCGAATCTATATTTTCAGGGACAGAATCGTCACTTGCTGGTAAATATACTTTTTTAATTTGCCATGGGCTCAATCCTTCTTCCATATGTTCAGGGAAAACATTTGGATCGGCCGCATCTTCAAAAGCCTGGAGAGATAATATGGTAATCGCACGATGATGGCCATGTTGACTATCTACATTGCGGAAAGATGGCATGACAATATCCGGTTTATATGTTCGAATGAAACGAATAAACCGTTCATACGTTAATTCTTCGCCCCATTTTTCTAGAGTTTCTTCCGGAGACTTGGAAAAACCGAAATCATAAATAGGATCGGACGTTACTTCGCTAAGATGATATGCCTTCACTCCGGTAATTTTAGCAGCCTCGATCATTTCATTTGAACGAATGATACCGAGTGGATTTCCTAACTCACTTCCAATTTCGTTTTGTCCACCTTCTCCCCGGTTCGCAATTAAACTCGCGGTTTTCACACCGAGTCCCCGGGATAGATAGGCAAGGAAATCACTTCGTTCATCATCTGGATGTGCTCCGGTGTTTAAAAAAGTCACCGTCGTTTCCAAAGGTTTTACGGCATTCCACAGTTCTACATCGTGTTCGTTTTCTGTAGCATTACTCGAAATGTATGGAAGGAAACTAAAAAGCAACGCGATAGATAGAAATACAGTAAATATCTTCCTCATCACTCGAAACCCCTTTCACTTCGAGTAATCAAAAGAGTTAGTTAGGAAGTATAACTAACTAACTTTACTATAACACAAATAGAATAATTCTAAATATTCCTAACTTACTATTTTTATAGTATAAAGGATGGATACAACCTGATAATTACCTTATTTATAAAAGTTTTTAACAGGAGCATGACAATCTAAAAAGGAACCGGAAAACCTAACACTTTCATTTCCCGGCTCCTTCGCAATTATTGAACTATATGTTCTGGCTTCTGGCCTGTTCATATTCTTTTTGCCGTAACTCCACACGACGTATTTTTCCGGAAATCGTCTTCGGTAACTCGTCGACAAATTCAATCTTCCGGGGATATTTATACGGTGCAGTAATTTGCCTCACGTGATTTTGCAATTCAGTAATTAACTCTTCATTTTTCTCAATCTTGTTATCTACTAAAACAACAAAAGCTTTGACAACAGCTCCCCGATCAGGATCGGGACTGGCAACGACGGCGCATTCGCGCACGAGCGGATGTTTCGTTAACGCATCTTCTACCTCAAAGGGACCGATCGTGTATCCTGAACTGATGATAATATCATCGCTTCTGCCTTCATACCAAAAATATCCGTCCTCATCTTTTCTTGCTTGATCCCCAGTCAAGTACCAATCGCCACGATACGCTTTTTTCGTCCGTTCTTCGTCTTTATAGTATTCTTTGAATAAGGTGGGCGTATCCTTATGTAGCGCAATATCGCCAACTTCTCCAGGTGGTTCTTTGTCAAATGTTGGGGTTTAATGGCTACCGCGCTGTCGCTTGGTGGCC
>CALGAD010000063.1 GCA_937951955.1 uncultured Bacillaceae bacterium | reverse complement strand
TTTTGTGGTTACCTTATCGACTTGCGCACGGGATTCGGCATGAAAGGCGCTATGATTAAGCCCCACTCGACAACGGTGATAAGGAATATCAAGGAATCTTTGTTCAGCTTGAACAAAGACGATATATGTTTCTCCCAACTTCCAACTTTGTCCGGTTTCCCATTTTTGATACGGGTATACCCATTTCTTCTAAAAACCAGCCCCAAAATTCCACAGACTTTTTTAAATTTGATACATACAATTCAATAGGATGAATGATTCCTTTTGACATAGAGTCTTCCCCTTATTTAAATTCTTTCGTGCAAAATAAATTCAATAAAATAAGCGATAATCCCTCCCGGACTATCGCCTCTTTTCATTCGTATTATCGAATTGATTAAACTACACTTAATTTTTCGATCGCTTGCTTTTCATCTGGCAGGAAAAATATTTCTTTCCCTTGATTACACTCGTATATAAAGTCTTGCAAACTTTTGCTTGTGTATACTGAAAAGTCGCCGACAATCGCTAATTTCACACCATAATTGACAAATTTTTGTAAGATCTCACCTGCAAGTTTCGTCCTCAATTGGAAAAAGTCCTCACAAAATGCAGATTTATGCAAAATGAGACGGCTCGATCCTGTTTCATACTGGATTGTCGCCATTAAATCCAATGCCGACTGTATATCTCTGATGAGAATTTTATCACTACTAATAATAGCAATTTCGAAATTGTTCTCGTTAACTGTACGTATTTTCAAAATCATATTCCTCCATTATGTTTCAGCTTCCCTTTGTTCATTTTTTATGCGGTTAAAGTTTTCCCCTACTGGTTAACATGTCTTTTGTCATTCTACAAATAACAAAAAACTGTTCAATTGGGTGTTTATCCCAATAAAAAATAAACGACAAGTGGACCGATAACTGTAAATAAGAGGATAAGCGTATTTCCAAACATAGTAATTTTTCTCGTAATACCTCTCTCACCGCATAAGGATAGAAAAATTCCAATCATTGAGCCACCGATCATTACAGGAAAGAATGTTTCATCTGGCACTACATCAATTCCATTGAAGAATAGCAAATAAGTGACTAAATTGAAACCCAATATAATGAACGATATTAGAACGAGATATTTTTTCATTTTTTTCATTCTCCTTCAGTACGAATATTTTTAACCAGCTTTCATTAAGCTGTTCTACAACCGTGATCTGATAATTAATTGGGTTATTACGGCAAACCCCGAATTTTATCAATCTCGCATCCTTTCAAAAAATAAAAAAACATCACTTAACGTGATGTTCACGAATCCATATTTATGGAGCCTAGCGGGCTCGAACCGCCGACCTTCTGCATGCGAAGCAGACGCTCTCCCAGCTGAGCTAAGGCCCCAAAAACAATATTAATATTTTGTATGCAGAACCGACGATGATATTATAACATGACATAATGAGGTTTGCAACTGATTTTGGTAAATCTTGTATTTGATTATTGCAATGAGTTCACAAAATCTAAAAAATCCAACGCAATTTCTTCATAATAAATGTTATGAATATAATGCAATCCATCATATCCAATCATTTTCCCATACTCCACATGTTAAAAAATCATTTTGAATCTTTTGCCAGGTTTGCTGCTTCAAACCTGTTCCCTCGCATTTAGAAACAATTAATAACATTGGAACCTTCGGGACGCTACCTACTTCCACTTTTTTAACATTGTTTTCACTTCTTTTACTTCGTTTAACATAATCTTCGTCAATACTCTGCAGAAGTTGGAAATGCGATAAAGTTCCTTCTCCTCTTCCGTTAGTTTTCCATATTTTATCGCATCATTTTCAATCATACCGGGAATCAAGCAGATTAAACCTGTTTTGAGAGCAGCGGTTGAAATTGATCTGCCTCATTCTTTAATTGGATTTGATGATATACAATATCCCCTTTATCAAAATTAGAATGATTTATGCCATTGTTCAATAATCCATGTATTAACTTGCTGAATTTTTTTAAATTCCGTCCTTTTCACATAAAATCTTTCCAGTTTTAAAAAAGAAAAAGTCATGCCTGTAAACAGGCATGACGCGTATCAAGCGGAAGACGGGACTCGAACCCGCGACCTTCAGCTTGGGAAGCTGATGTTCTACCAACTAAACTACTTCCGCAATTTCATCTATATGGTACTTATTATTTTAAAACCAAACGGAATTTTAGTCAATATTCGCGGTATTCGAACCCTTAAAATTAATTCTCCCGAATCTGCACTTTTTCTATGACTGTGATCGCATCTTTAACCGATTGAACCATCGAACAATTTTTCGAAGCGATGTGCAATGACTTTTCCAGTTGCTCGATATCGAGATTTTGCCCAATTACTGTAAATTGCAGTTCGATCTTTGTCACTTTATTTGCCTGCTTTTCATCCCGTTCCACGCGAGCATCAATTTCGATATCGTCGTAAGCAATTTTCTTTTTTTCGAGAATTTTCTTAAAGACACTGCCGCTGCATCCAGCTATAGAAGAAACAAGCAATTGAAAAGGACGGAACCCTAATTCAGAATTACCGGAGATCGTCAATGTTCCGTATTCCAACTCTGTTTGAAATGCACCGGTTTCAGTTAAACGATATTTCATGTTCCATACGCTCCTATTTAAGTGATTTACGAAAATTATACCATATTTAACATAAAAATCCTGTCGGAACAAAAGTTCCTGACAGGAATTCTTCATTGATTAAATACATTTTTATATTGCTTTTTTCAATCCAACTTGATTCTTAAGTTTTGCTTCCCGGCGTTTTTCTGATTCAGAAACAATCACTGCACAGACGACATCTCCTGTACTATTAACGACCGTTCTGGCCATATCCAGTACCCGGTCAATGCCGATAATCAAGCCAATACCTGCTACAGGTAAGTTGACAGATTGTAAGACCATTACTAACATCACCAGACCGACCCCGGGAACAGTTGCAGTACCGACACTTGCTAACACTGCGGTGATGACGATAATCGCTAATTGCGCAAGGGTTAGATCCGAACCAACCACTTGTGCAATAAAGACCGTTGCCACACCCTGCATAATGGCAGTACCGTCCATATTAATCGTTGCCCCAATTGGCTGCACAAAGCTACTGATCGATTTTGGGACTCCTAATCGGTTTTGTGCGATATCCATCGCCACCGGCAGCGCCGCACTGCTACTTGATGAGCTAAAGGCTATATTCATCGCCGGTAAGTATTCCTTAAATACATGGAATGGATTGACCCTTGCCAGTAAAGCCATCGACCCACCGTAAAAGACAAAGAAGTGAATCACAAGAGCCAGTAGCACGGTGATCATATAAATACTCATCGCTTCTACCGCATCAAAGCCCATTTTACCGATGCTGGAAGCAATTAGTCCGAACGTACCGTATGGCGCGAGTTTCATGACTAAACGGATGAGGTACATCATGATTTCGTTGGCCTGTTCAAAAAATTCGTACACCCGTTTCGTCTTTTCCCCTAAAACCGCCATGGCAAGTCCAATTAACACAGAAAACATGATAATTTGCAGCATATTTCCTTCTACCATGGCGCTAATAGGGTTAGTAGGGATAATGTTCACCAGAGACTCCATCAATGTTGGTTGCTCTTCAACGGAAGGTACGTCAAAGCCGATACTTGCATTAGATAAATCAAAATCTCCTCGCAATCCTGGTTTGAAAATATAGGTTAATAAAATTCCGGTAATTATCGCACAAACAACGCTGACCAGGAAATACAACATTGCCTTTCCACTGATACGACCAAGCATTTTGGGATTTCCAATGGAAGCTGTTCCGACGGCAATGGAGAAAAATACGAGCGGGACGACTAGCATCAAGATGAGGTTGATAAAAAATTTACCAAGCGGGGTGAATAAATATTCATCAAAATAGGGGAAAGCTGAACCGAAATACAAATTCATGGTAAGACCAACAATGGCACCGAGAATAAGAGCGATTACTATCTTTCCGGATAAACCTATTTTTTTCATACGATTCCTCCTTTTTTGAAAAATAGAAAAAAGCAAACAAAAAAACACATAGGTAAAACCATGTGCTTTTGCGCCAGTTTTCACCTAACGCTTACGAGGTTAGCTGACGGGTTCGGGTCGGCGTAACCCTACCATGTGTTTACATGGATTCACCCCAAAAAAATGGTTCCCCCGCTCAAATAATTGATTAAGCGATTTGCCTATGAAATTGTAAGATGCGATGTTATTATTATGTACCAAATTTAGTATATTTGTCAAATATATTTTTATCTGAATATATAATTTTTCCATTTTTACAGCTAATTAAGCACTTTACTTTATTGTTTTTTATTTAGATTATGATGATTAAGCAAATATTTTTAAAATTATAATATACTGTAGAAATTTTACTGCTATACAGAGATTTTTGTAAGTAAAACAAGGATAATTATCCTTTCGGAATCTTGGGGCTTCATATCCGTAAGATTTTCTATCTCAAAAATTCATGGCAACATTCCGTGACCAAATTCACAGAAAACAGCTGTCGTGTGTAAAAATAACGGTCTGGATATTGAGAGAAATAAAAAGGGAAAACGTGCTGTGACGTTTCCCTTTCATGAAAATTACCAGTTACCCCAAAAACCGGGACCGAATCCGCCACCAAAACCGCCCCAACCTTGGGGAAAACCGCCCATATGCCACCAGTGCGGGTGGTGATGGTGACCATGCCAGTGATGCGGGTGATGAAAATGATGGTGACCGTGATGGCCATGATGGTGATGGCCGTGATGATGACCGTGGTGATGGTGGCCACCGTGATGTCCACCATGATATCCGCCATATCCACCGCCCCAGTCACCGTATTGCTGTCTCATCAAATCATCTTGATAATCGTCATATGGAAAATAGAAATCCATCTCGATTCCTCCTTAAATGTATTTTCATCATATGCATATGATGAAAACGCCTTTAGGTGCATGACTTATTCGAATCTGGGTTGTCACCCATTCTACTACTTTCCAGCTGGAACAGGGCAGTGAATGATTGGCTACGATCCTAATTCTATTATTCCTCAAAAAACAAGTAACGTTTTTATTTTGATGATTACTTGTTATTTTTTTGATTATTAGGATGGCAAAAACAGCCGACTTCGTGATCATTGATAATTCCGGTAGCCTGTAAAAAGGAATAGATGATAACGGGACCGACGAAAGTAAATCCTCTTTTTTTCAGATCTTTACTAATTTTTTCACTTAATGGTGTACTTTGCGGAACATCTTTGCTTTCTTTCCAATAATTGATAATTGGCTGACCATCAACGAAGCTCCAAATATATTCCGAAAAGGAACCGTATTCGTTGCGAATTTCAATAAAATGCCGGGCGTTCTTCACAACCGAGCGAATTTTTCGCTCATGACGAATAATGCCGTCATTTTTTAACAATTCCTGAATTCGATTTTCATCGTATGATGCAATTTTGTGAAAATCAAATTGATCAAAGGCTTCCCAGTAGTTTTCCCGGCGTTTTAATATCGTAATCCAGCTTAAGCCAGCCTGCGCTCCCTCCAATGTCAACATCTCGAAAAATCGACGGTCATCATAAACGGGCCGGCCCCATTCATGATCATGATAATCGATGTAAATGGGGTCATCGGTCACCCATTGACAGCGTTTTTTCTTCACGAATCGTTCGCCCTTCCTTCATCTGAGGATAAAAACTTAATTAATTCTTCGCTCTCTCTTTTCCTTGCCTTCCGCATATTTGCACGTTTTTCACCCGTTTCATTCAACCATTTTTCCCGTTCCGTTAATGGAATAACCTTTGGTACGGGTTTTGGCTTCCCCGACTCATCAAGAGCAACAAAAGTTAAAAAGGAAATTGCGGCCATTTCTTTTTTGCCGTTCATTAAATTTTCTGTCGTTACTTTCACCAATACTTCCATCGAAGTCCTTCCTGTCCAGGTAACCATCGCCTCTAAAGTTACCGCGTCATTTTCGCGAATCGGACGGATAAAATCGACCGAATCGATCGATGCGGTGACTAGCGATGAGCGGCAAAGTTTGGATGCCGAAATCGAGGCAATATCATCGATATATGCCATTAATTTCCCACCAAACAATGTCCCGTGGGAATTTGTATCCTGGGGAAAAACCCGGGCTGTTTTGATGGCTATCGTATCTTTCATATAAACTTTATCTCGTTGCACCTGTCCTTCACCTCGAAGCGATTATAGCAAAGTGCTGGAAAACTTGCTAGAAATAGCATATCTCATTGTCAAAATACTATAGAAGGAGTTTGTAAACTTATGATACACTTATCTATGCAGAAGATCGTATAAGAAAAAATATTGTACGAGGGAGTATTTTTGTATGAATTGGAACATTTTGTTCGAAAACGAACGTTTAATAGAAGTCGCAACAGGTATTGGGATCTTCCTGCTTTTTCTCCTCTTTCGGAAGATTTTCACGAAATATTTATTCAAGTTCATTTTAAGAATTTTAAGGAAATCGCCGGACGGGATTATTTCAAAAGTGTGGGAAGCATTCGAAAAACCAATCAGCTGGTTATTTGTCGTTATCGGGATTTATATTTCTTCCTATTTTTATTTTTTCGAAACGATCAGTCCAATGTACCGGGATCTGTTTAGCATTATGATCATCATTTTAATCACATGGGGATTTTACAATTTTACCGGGTCAACATCTGTGATTTTCAGTTCATTAAAAAAACGCCTGAACTGGCAGCTAGATCAGACGTTAATATCTTTACTATCCAACAGCTTGCGATTCATCGTCATATCCATCGGGCTGATCGCAATCCTGGATAAACTCGGTATTAACTTACAGGGATTCCTGGCAGGACTCGGGCTCGGTGGCCTTGCTATCTCGCTGGCGGCACAGGATACGATTAAAAATCTCATCGGCGGATTTGTCATCATCTTTGAAAAGACATTTCAAATCGGGGACTGGATTTTAACACCGAGTGTTGAAGGAACCGTGGAAGAAATTACACTCCGCTCCACGAGAATCCGCACCTTCGAAAATGCCCTTGTTACAGTTCCCAACTCTACGCTCGCCAATGAGAACATAACAAACTGGAGTAAAATGAAAAAAAGAAGAGTTAAATTTTATTTACGCCTCGATTTTGAAACACCACCGGAAAAAATAAAAACCGCTGTACAGCGGATCAAAGATCTACTGGAAAATCACCCCGACATTCATAAAGAGACGATTTTCGTGAAATTTGACCAGTTTGGCGAAAGCAGCTTCGACCTGTTTCTTTACTTTTTTACGAATACGACCGTTTGGGGTGAATATTTAGACATCAAACAAGAAATGAATCTAAAAATACTGGAGATATTGGCTGAAGAAGGAATCAAACTTGCCTACCCTGCACAAGTTCTCTATGTAGATACGGACCGTTTAAGAGATCAAGAAAAAAGCCGGCAAGTCGAATAGACTGCCACGGAAAAAAATCAGTCAAAAATGAACGATTTTCAAAGCAAAACCATAGCATTTATATCCAGCCCTTATCCAGGGCTTTTTTTAATGCCTGTTGCCGCGTTTCGACACCGAGCTTTTGAATCGCAGAAGATAAATAGTTGCGAACGGTTCCTTTTGATAAATATAATGATTTACTGATTTGTTCTGTTGTCATCCCTTTATTGGCAAGGCGCAAGACATCGATTTCTCTTTCCGTAAGCGGATTTTTTTCCCAATGGAGCATCGTTTTAGCCAGCTCCGGACTCATCACCCGCTCCCCCCTGGCAACCCTGCGGATGGCATCGATTAAAAAATCAATCGGTTCATCCTTCAATAAATAACCCTCCACTTGTAATTCAATAGCCTGCTCTAAATATCCGGGACGGGCAAAGGTCGTCACAATGATGATTTTCATCGACGACGAAAGGCTGCGGATTTTTCTTGCCAATTCTAAACCGTTCATGATCGGCATTTCAATATCTAATAAACAAATATCCGGTTGATAGCGGGTGATGGCTTCCCAGGCAGAATCCCCATCGGCAACTTCCGCCACCACTTCGATATCCCCTTCTAATTGTAATAATGTCGTTAATGCTTCCCTGAGCATTTGCTGATCTTCGGCGATGACAATTTTCATACCGGCTCTTCACCTTCCTTTGAAAGAGGGATTTCCATATAGACCCTTGTTCCCTTTTCTTTTTCGCTCTCGATTAAGACATGCCCCTGGATATTTTGGATTCTTTCTTTAATCGATTGAATGCCCGTGCCTACTTTTACGTTTTCACTGAAGCCGATGCCATCGTCTTGAATCGTTACTTTCAACAATCCTTCGTGATAATCGAGACGTATCAGGCATGTTTTCGCCCGGCTATGTCGGATAACATTGGTGATCGCTTCACGAATCGATAAGGCAATCATCGTTTCCACTTTGGCAGACAGATCCGGCACCGCATCAGAATATTCGACAGAAGCCGTGATTGCTGCAGAGGAGAGTAATTCTTTTGCATCTTGAATTTCTTCTTTTAAAGGAACGTAGGTCATACCGTAAACGGCTTCCCGCACTTGCTGGATGGCAAGCCGAGAAGTCCGGACAATGTCATGGAGTTCTTTTTTTGCCCGTTCGGGCTGTACCTCAATAAATCGTTCGGCCAGTTCACTTTTTAATTTGATCATCGTTAATGTCTGACCTAATGTATCATGGAGATCGCGGGCAATGCGGTTTCTTTCTTCCTCTTGGATCAATTTTTCAACGAGCTCATTTGCTTTTGCCAGTTCTTCCTCTAGCTTTTTTGTTTTTTCACGTATATGGATCGCAACCGGGTAAATCAGTTCCAAAATCATAATCGGAAGCAAAAACGGATGTGCCCGAATAAAGACAATTCCTCCTTTAAACGAGATGAACAAGAGAAAGATGATAAAGATGGAGGCAATCCCGACTGGAATATAAATCTTTCGTTCCGCCCGGCCTAAAAAATCACAAAAAATAATACCGAAAAGAAGAATCGGATAGTTAATCAGGTGAGCGGCAAAGGCAATAACACTAAATCCAACAATTACCGGAATAAGCACGCGTAAATCGCGCAACCACAGTCCGAAAAAATAGGCTACAAGAAACAATCCAGCGAGAAAAAGTTTCAGCAGAACCGAGTCAGTTTCGCTTTTAAAAAGAACATTATAAAGAAAAAGGATCATGACCCAGAGATCAATGAGTAAATAGTTCTGGATTTGATCGGGCGGATAAATTTTCCGAAACATAGATTCCCCAACTCTTTCCTATGTTAATAAGCCCAGTACTCCTTTCCGTACCGTTTCCATCGGTCCGAGACGGAATCTTTTAAACCATCTTAAGCTGAAAAAGATTTGTAAGATACAAATCGCGCCCCAGAGCACCATCACGTTTAAGGAGTCGAGCTTGCGACCGAGGGCAAAGCCCCAACCATAAAAGAGAACCGAACAGATGATGTTTTGCATGATGTAGATGCTTAAGGACATTTTCCCAACTTGTTCAAGAAGATGCCAAATTTTCAGTTTGGGCCATTTTTCCACAAGGAGACTGATGATGCCCATATAGCCAAGTGCCATGAGCGGTGCGAATAAATAACGAACGGTCAAATCGAAGGAGCCATTAGGAACAAAGATCAAGAGATTGAGCGGTACCCCTAATAAAATCCCGATGACAGCCAATTTCCGCCGGATTTTTTTCCCATTTAAATCGGAACAAAAAGCACCGGCTCGCTTGAGGCGTACTCCTAATAAAAAGAGAAAGAGATTCATCGGGATAATCATCAATGCCTCCAGTCGCAGAACGATAAAGTTTTCCAGACGATAATGAATTTGCTCGAACCATGTGCCTTCCCGGTACAACTGAACAACATCGGCAAAACTTCCTAGAGAAAAATTAGCTGTGAAAAACAAGAGAACGATAAAGAGAACATGAACCGTACCGGTAAGCGCCATGGTTTTTGCTATACGACGCTCACCACCCTTTACGGCAAAGGCACAGAGAATAGCGGTGATTCCATAACTCATCAAGATGTCATATTCCATCACGAGAAGAAAATGAAGAAATCCTTCACCGATAAGAAAAAACGCCGTCCATAAATACGTCTTGGGCCACGGCATACCTTTTCGGAGTGCCTGTTGATATTTTAATTCGAGCCCGACCCCGAACATGATCGTCAGCATCCCTAAAAATTTCCCGTTCACAAAAAACAAAAACAAGATCCGGAGGAAATCATTCCAGTCCCAGCGATCGCCAATTCCGAATGTCGTTGTATAATGTAAATCACCTAAATACGCAAATATCCAGATATTCGTACCGAGCGTTCCTAATACCGCAAAACCGCGAAAAATATCGAGTATTCGAATCCGCTTATTCATACCTTTCATCCCTTCCTTTTACAAATTCCATCATCATTTTAGTCAGGAAGGGATTTGAACACCATTCACAGGCGTCACAACTTTCATATGACACGTGTCATTTTGTCTGAGGCGAGCTTGTCGGCAATTGACGGAATTTTCAAGATTCAACTAAATTATATACTGATTACTTGAGTACCGCCAGATTCTATTTGCACAAGTTATGAAAAAAGCTGTTCCAAAGTCATATTTCTTGACTTGAGAACAGCTCATTGCGATTCAATTTCCCCGCGTATATTCATTATTTTTATGCAAATATGGCGTGTAGTTTCTTTGTCCCGTAACGGACGCAAATTTCTCTTCACTAGTTTTTAGCATCCGCTAATTTGTGAAACTCTTCCTGGATTTCCCTTTCTATTTCATTCACAATGGAAAAATCCATCGCTTCTTTATAAAAACCTTCCAATTTGCTACGCAAGCGACTCGTTTCGGCTAAATATTGTGCAGCGCTGGCAAATTTTTGCTTATTTTGTTCTTGATGCAGGAAGGTTGTATGATTCACACCGAAATCGATCCATTGATCGTTTTCTTTACGTACGATAACTTCGGTAAAATAAGTTACATCAAAAAGCAAGATATCGAGTTTGGGGATGATGACCATTTCAATTTCGTCTGGATCGAGAGCACTGTGATATACTTCAACATCATAGCCCTTTTCAACTGCTGCCAGAGAGATTTTTTTTAAAATACGGCTAATATGATAGCTCCCCTGTAAAAAGAAGCGGTGTTTCCTTTTTCCTATTAATTCGTGGGCAAAATGATGGAATCCCTCAGGGGTAAACGCACCGTAAAAGCGCTGTTTCTTACGGGGAACGTGCGAATATTCCTGTTCTGGCAGCCACGACTTGAGCCAATCTTCCGACCATTCTTCCATTTTGACGATTTTGGCAAGTGGTTCTTTGCCTTTTTCTTGAGTCAAATTCATCATCGCTTCATGTAAATCTTGATAGGCATTTTGATAGGCAGTTTTTATTTTTTCATTTACAGTCTGAATTTCTTCTTTATGGGGCACGAGTTTATTCCGGTCCCAGGCCACACCTAAGTTGACGTAATCATCAACGATCCCCGGTAAAGCCGGTTCAATAATATGGGGGGCCGTACCGTCTACAATCCCGGCACGAATTTCCGGTATCAATATCGCATCGACCGAACCGATATCGGATGAACAATGGATCCATTCCAATGCATACCCTTTATTTGCCCAGTATGCACCGACCGCTTTCATCAGCGTGGATTTTCCAGTTCCCGGACCGCCTTTTAAGATAAATAAACGTTCCAGTTCCTGAAAATTCGATTCAAAAAAATGGACAAATCCCTTTGCTGTATTCCCTCCTGCATAATAGTTCACTACATGTTCCATCTTTTCCACTCCTTCAATCCACTTCGAGAAACGAAACAAATTCCAACTACCATTATCGTATGCAAAAGTTCCATTTTGGGCATATGTATTTCTTACCAATCGCGAACTAATATCACCCGTATTTTTCGCATACATTGAAATAAGCACATTGGACAAAGGGGATCTTTCATGTATCGTTTTCGCCTGTTGCAACGGATTAAATTGACCACTCTCATCGGGACAGTTGCTCTCGTGATACTGATTATTATTTTGACTGTGCGTGCTCTTTTTTTTAGCCCGGAAAAAGAAGCACTACAAGCTGTCCAGGATTTTTATGAATTTGAGATGGACGGGAATTTTGCCGAATCGTGGGAAATGTTTCATCCCTTGATGAAAGAAAAGTTCACAAAAGGGCATTATATACAAGACCGTGCCCATGTGTTTTTAAACCATTTTGCTGTAGAAACTTTTACCGTTAATTATGGTAAACCGGAATATATAAAGGAATGGCAGATGGATAATAATGCTCCCGTTCTACACGATGTATATAAAATCCCGATCACCATGACTTTTCAAGGCAAATACGGTAATTTTGTCATCCATCAAGACGTATACTGCCATCTGGAGGATTATGAATGGACGATTTTATGGTCGTATGAGAAATAAAATCCTTTAGTCAAGCAATGCGCCAAGTGCTCCGGCATAGGCGCCATGTTTCAAGAAAATCGGCTCGTAATTTAACATGTTTTTAAAATCGAGAAACACTTTTTTTAACGGTTCATTTCCATTTAACGTGCTGCCAATGAACACGATTTGATTCGTTCCTTTTGCTTGTGCGACGGAAGTTGCTAACAATGTGATCGTCTCACCAATAAGCTGGACTAAAGCTGCCAAATGGTCGTTCGCTGTTGCATCCTTATTCAGATGTGCTTTACCAAAATTGGCTGCTGTTAAATCACCTAATAAAGGACTTTCCATGTTTTCGTATATATCGCTTACTAATAAATCACTTTGTTTCCGGTTCCCTTTGTCTGCACCGGCAACGATTTCCTTAAAAGATGTGTGCGAACTGAGTAAAGAACCGAGTCCCATGAATGTCCCGCCGCCAATCCCTGTTCCCATGATCCGTTCATAGGAGTTTTCCGTAACATAGTAAATCGATGTACCCGTTCCGATACTAACGAGAATAAAATCGTTTACACGGTGGCCTTCTTTCTTCAATAACAAACGGGCCCCGTCGGTCACGGCCTGAAATTCTTCGATGAATTTTGTTTTTTGTTGAATAAACGATTGCAAAAAGGCACTCTTTCCCCCGGTTACGCGAATTTCTGCGGTTGGACTGATGATTTGCAGCCAATTGGTTAATCGCTCTAGTTCTGTGATTGGATATAATTTATAATGTATGTGATCATTTTCGTAATAGGCAATTTTTATTAATGATCCGCCTGCATCAATTCCGACTTTTTCCAATGATATTTACTCCTTCCGAAAAAATTGACTTTCAGTCTCATTGTAATTCCACTAAGTCCATAGTTCCATTTTTTCAATAAGGCACAATACATGTCAAGACAAAAAAACGGCCTGCTTCAAAAACAGGCCAGTCTCTCATTATTCAGCTGCCTTTCGCAATCGGTCAGGGAGATTGTCAATCGAATGGATAACTTGATCCAGCTTGCCTTCAATACGGTATAGAAGAATCAATGTTACCACGATCGGAAATCCCACTTCCCCGATGAAAGGCAATAATTCGTTCACTTTCCTCCCTCCTTAATGGAAAAGTGGCCGGACCTTTTCGTCCGACCTTTTGTGATTAACCTACCTGAAATTCATAAACCGTGACGTTGCGTTCCACGATGCGTGCCTCTTTCATCTCGACAAGGAAACCGGATGACATTAAAAAGGCATTGGAATCAATGATTTCTTGCATCGCATCTTGAATTTCTGTTTCTGTCAAATCTTCCTTCGGATCTTGCACGATCAGACGGGCTGTCCGCCCATCTTCCGTTACAAAATGCAACTCTAGCTGTTTATCCATTCAAATCACCTCCTATTTTCATTTAAAAATTATTCGTTCTCATAAATTTCACTCCGGTCATTGCGTTCCACGGAATAAAGTGGATGGTTCGTTAAGGAAGCTAAAGCCTGGGCAGCCCGGTACACTTGATCCGGAGTTGCGGCTACGTTCAAGTTGGAATAGGTACGGGATTTTAAAATCGGTTTTCCTTCCTGATCAAAACCTGTTTCAAATACGAGGCGTAAACTTGATTGGAAAA
This sequence comes from uncultured Bacillaceae bacterium, assembly GCA_937951955.1. Taxonomy (GTDB): domain Bacteria; phylum Bacillota; class Bacilli; order Bacillales; family Caldibacillaceae; genus CALGAD01. Next base: position 5,897 of record CALGAD010000063.1, on the reverse strand, counting down.
TCGTAGCCTGTGCCAAGTCTCTCACCTCCCTCTTCACTTTTGTTATAGCCCTCCTGCCGATAAAGGGCTCATCCATTCCAAGTTTATAGAGAGGTGAATTTGTTGATTTCCCTTGATTCTAGCGATTATAATATATTAAATAAATGAAAGATTAGGAAAATTACTATACTACTCTATTAGCTGTGGATGGGGAGAGTGCTATGGAGCAGTGGATGTCGTGGCTGTTACTTGCATGGGCGATTATTTTACCAACTCTATTTGGCATCGGTGGTTTCTTCATGTTCCGCAAATTTTTAAAAACGATGCCGAAAAAAGACGGTAAGTCGGATTTAGACTGGGAAAACTTTTATATTGAAAAAACGAAACATTTATGGAGCGAAGAGCAACTTGCATTATTAGAAGAGCTAGTCAAACCTGTACCGGAATTGTTCCGGGATACCGCCAGAAATAAAATTTCCGGAAAAATTGGCGAGATCGCTTATAAAGAAAGAGCAGAAAAACTGACACTCGATATCATCCTGCGCGGTTATATCATCGCTACACCGAAACGGGATCATAAATTTTTACGAAAAAAACTCGCGCAAATGAACATTGATATTCGTCCCTATGAACAATTGTTCACAGATTAACTGACAAGAACTTATCTGTTTCTTTTTTCAAAAAGAATAGAGCGATTCATGAAAATAAAAAATGAGTTACCTGCAAATAAAAATGTGCCCTGTTTCTTTTTACCAGGGCACATTTTAATTAACTATCTAAATTTTTTTCTATTACTTCGAGAATTTGGGACTCTTCAAACGGTTTCTTAATAAAATCTTTAGCACCAGCCTCGATTGCATCAACGACCATGCGTTGCTGCCCTAATGCCGAACACATGACAATTTTTGCATCCGGAAATTCTTTCGTTATCGCGCGGACCGCGCTGATTCCGTCCATATCGGGCATCGTTATATCCATAAATACCAGATCTGGTCGATGTTCACGATATAATTCCACCGCTTCCGCACCGGTGATCGCCTCGCCAACAACCTCATGACCGGTCTTTTCGATAATCCGGGTAAGCGTCATCCTCATAAATTTCGCATCATCAGCTATTAAAATTTTCCCCAATATATCAAACCTCCTTTAAGCAATGGCTTAAAATCCCGTAAAACCACCAAACAATGGGGTTAACCAGCGGATAAAATAATTCATTTTATCAAAAAACAGGATAATTCCGATGACAATCATTAATCCTCCGCCAATTTTCATTAACTGATAACTTTTTTTCTGAATCCACTTCAGGCGACCGATGAAAAAGGAAAGAAGAAAAAATGGCAGTGCAAAGCCGATTACATATGCGGACATGTAGAGGAGTCCCGTTCCAGGATTAGTTGCCGCCAGGATTAAAACCGCTGCCAATATCGGACCCATACACGGTGTCCAGCCAGCGGCAAAGGCCAGTCCGATTAAACCAGAACCGAGATAGCCGGACGGACGGCTGCGAAATTGAAATTTTCGTTCGCGCATTAAAAATTCCGGTTTGATAATCCCGGCAATCATCAAGCCAAAAAAGATCACTAAAATCGCACCGACTTGACGGATTAAATCCATATTTTTGAAGAAAAATTTACTGATAACATTTGTACTGAAACCAAGGCCAAGGAATACTAAAGAAAAACCTAGCAAAAAGAAAAACGTATGCAATAAGCTCTGCTTTTGCAAAAGTCCCTTATCCTGGACTTCGTGTAAACTCATTCCCGTAATATAGCTCAAAAAGGCAGGATAAATCGGTAATACGCATGGTGAGACAAAGCTTAATAAACCTGCACCAAAGGCTAGAAACAGATTAACCTCTGCCAAAGGCATCCCCTCCACCGTGAATCTCCTGTAAAACATTCCCCTTTTACTAGTATTATACAACAAGTTCGTCAATTCGTCGTAATCGCTTCTTGAATTTCGTGGGCCAGACCGTTTTGTAATAAATACATTTTATAATAGAGACCTTTTTTCGCGAGTAATTGTTGATGGTTGCCCCGCTCTACGATGCGACCGCGGTGCATGACAAGAATTAAATCAGCATCCTGTATCGTAGAAAGCCGGTGCGCGATCGCTATGGTCGTCCTTCCTTTTCTCATCTTACTCAAAGCGTTTTGAATCAGCTCTTCCGTTTCGGTATCAATGTTTGCGGTTGCCTCATCTAAGACAAGAATGAGGGGATCCGTAACAATCGTTCGGGCAAAGGCGATGAGCTGTCTTTGTCCACTCGAAAACGTAGAACCCCGTTCCGTCACCTTATGATCGTATCCGTCAGGTAGTTTTTCAATGAAGGTATGGGCCTGCACGAACTGTGCTGCTTCTCGGATTTGTTCATCGGTAATCTCCTGATTGTGAAGCCGGATATTATCCTTTACCGTTCCGTAAAACATAAAGGAATCTTGCAGGACGAGACCGATTTTTTTGCGCAATTCTTCAATCGGGTATTCGCGAATCGAGCGGCCATCGATAAAGATATCCCCTTCCTGAAACTCATAAAAGCGCATGAGCAAATTGATGATGGAACTTTTTCCACTTCCCGTCTGCCCGACTAAAGCAACGGTCTGACCTGGATGAACCGTAAAGGAAATATTTTCCAGCACCCGCTGCTTCCCATCGTAAGAAAAGCTAACGTTTTTAAACTCAACTTTTCCTTCATGAATTTCTTGGACTTTTGCAACACTTTGTTCCGGATTCACGCGCTCATCATCCAGCACTTTGAAAACGCGCGCTGCGGACACGACTGCTTGCTGGAAAAATGTTAACTGCTGCATCACACTATTAATCGGCTCAAACAAGCGGTTCAAATACGTCACGAAGGCGAACAATACCCCGATTTCAATCGGATGTTGAAACGAAACAATGCCAAAGAAACTGATAAGGATCACTAAAGAAAAAATTTGGACGAGATCGACTGCGGGTCGGAGAAGGCGCCCGTCGATTTTAATATTTTTCATCCCCGCCTGATAATGTTTCTCATTAATAGCGCCGAACTCTTTTTGCATGCGTTCTTCTTGTTGGAAAATTTGAATAATGTTCATTCCTTGCAGCGATTCATTTAATTTTGCATTGAGCTGACTTAACCGTTCGCGAATTTCCTGATAAAAACGGGAACTGAGTCGGCGATACGTTTTAATAATGTAAAAAATAACTGGCAATAACAATAAACAGACCAGGGCAAAACCTGGATTTAAGAAAAACATCGCAGCAAAGGTACCGATTAGTAAAAAGCCACTTTGCAAGAAAATAGCAAGAACGCTGACAAACATTTCTTTGATCGCTTCTGTATCATTCGTGACTCGTGAAACGATCGAGCCGACCGGAATTTTATCAAAAAACACCATGCCTAAATTTTGTACTTTCGAAAAAATATCCACCCGTAATTGCTGAATAATTTTTAAAGCGATCATTTGAAACTTTACACCCTGGAAGTACATGAGAAAGGCGTTTGTCACTTGAACGACTAAAAAGGTGATCGCTAATATCGCTATCATCTGAACATCGATGTTTCTCGGTATGATGAAATCATCGATAAAAACTTTAATTAAAAATGGGCCGAGAACCTCACCGACCGTTAAGAGTGCCAGAAATGTTAAGGCAACGGCAAATTCCTTTCGATGGGGTTTTGCGTAAGAGAATAACCGTTTTAACACTTGCCACTGTTCTTTACTAGATAAAGTGATTTCCTTTTCTTCCAAATCAGCCACCCCTTTCCACAAGGGATTCCAGTTGTTGCTGGTAGTACATTTTCCGGTACCAGCCGTCCCTCGCCATTAATTCCTCGTGATTGCCACTTTCGGCAATGGTTCCATCTTGTAAAACGAGTATCAGATCGGCATGTTGAATCGCACTTAACCGATGGGAAGAAATAATCGTAGTTTTACCGGCGCGATTTTCCTTTAAGGCCGCCAAAATCTGCTCTTCCGTATTCGCATCCACCGCCGATAAGGAATCATCCAAAATTAAAATTTCCGGATTGAGCACTAATGCCCGGGCGATGGAAATACGCTGTTTCTGTCCACCGGATAAGCTGACACCTCGCTCACCAACGACCGTATCATACCCTTCCGCAAAATGGAGAATATCGTTATGAATATCCGCGATTTTGGCCGCTTGCATAATCTCTTCATCGGTGGCATCCGGTCTGGCAAAAGCGATATTTTCGCGAATCGTCGTTGAAAAGAGAAATTGATCTTGCGGAACATAGCCAAAAGCTTGTCGATATGCTTTTAATTGGTACTGATTAATGGGGATTCCACCGATCGAAATGGCACCGTCATAACCTTCAAACTCCCGCAAGAGCAATTTGATTAAAGTCGTTTTCCCGGAACCTGTTTTCCCGACGATGCCGAGAGTATTACCCTTTTTTAAATAAAAATGGATATTTTTAAGAACCGGTTCATCGTCATTCGGATACGTAAATTTATCGACATGAAAATCAATATCACCGCTAGGAACTTGCATAACGGCATCTTCTGCATCTTTAATATCAACCGGTTCAGCTAAGAGCTGCTGAATCCGATCATAAGACGCCCTGCCCCGCTCCAAAATGTTAAACAGCATACCGAATGCGAGCATCGGCCAGATTAATAGTCCTAGATACGTATTAAAAGAGATTAATTGTCCAATAGTAATCGCACCATCGAGGACAAATTTCGCACCGACCCCGATGCTTAAAAATAATGATAGGCCTACAATCCCGGAAATCGTCGGATCGTAAAGGGCATCGATTTTGGCCACTGCAATATTTTTCAACACCACATCTTCAGACTGCTTGCGAAAGTCTTCAATATCTTCCTTTTCCTGACCGAATGTTTTGATTACTTTGATCCCGGAAATACTTTCCAGTGTTTTATCGTTCAAATCAGAAAAGGCTTCCTGGGCTTTGCGAAACCGCCGGTGCAACTTCGCACCGTAAATGTTGGTCATGAGTGCAATGATTGGCATCGGCAGTAAGCTAATGATCGTCAGACGCCAATCGATCGATAGAGCCATCGTGAGGATAACGAAACCGCCGGTTAATATCGAATCGACCAATGTCAATATGCCGGCCCCTGCCGTTTGCTGAACTGCTTGCACATCATTGGTCGCATGGGCCATTAAATCCCCGATGCGCCTTCTCTGATAAAATGCCGAGGACATTTTTGTAAAATGGTCATACAATTGTTTACGCAACTGGCGCGCTAACTTGAGGGATGAACCAAAAATATAAATCCGCCAGTAATAGCGGAATATGTACAAAATCAATCCGGTTCCTATTAAAAGCGAAAGCCAAAAGAAAAGACGTCCAATCGTTAACTCACCCCGGCTCATTTCATCGGCTGTTTCCCCGACGATGCGGGGCGGAATTAATTGTAAAAAGGCAATTAAAAATAATAAAAAAATCCCCTTCAAATAGGATTTCCATTCTTGTCTGAAAAACCAGCTTAAGTCTTTAAATACTTTCATCATGAATCCCCTCGAATTTACATTAAACATATACTCTTACAATCACTAACTATTATTATATTGAGTCATTTTAGTTTAGCAAATTTCAAATCAAATTGGAAGAATATGGACTTTTCAAAATTTATACTAGAAAATTATTATTACCTTTTTATAATAATGGTAAGGACGAAATAAAACCAGGAACTCGGTAAAGTATTTTTTTCCATAGCGCACACCCGGATTTTTACTACAGGGAAAAAGGGATCAGTATTTGTGCACGAAAAGAAAAATGGATAACGAGGTGATAAAGGTGTTTTCGCTTTTTGATTCCCTTTTTCAAATCATTAGTTTAATCATATTCTTTGGTGCATTAATCATTCCAGTCCTTGTTCTTATTTTTATCGTTCGTCTTATCCGCAAGCATGACGCCCGGGTTGAAGAACGAAAAACATTTG
>CALGAD010000062.1 GCA_937951955.1 uncultured Bacillaceae bacterium | reverse complement strand
TTTAGACTCCGCAGCCTGCAGCGTATTCCAATCTCTTACTTCAGTATGCTCCGCCATCAACTCTGCTTGTCGCATAACTGTGTCCAATGCTTTTTTCGCTTGTTCTGGTGGGTAATCGTACTTCTTCAATAGTCGCTTAATAATTCTCCTCATTCCTGCACGGGCGCTTTTTCGAACATGCCAGTCAATGGTCATGTTCCGTCTAATTGCTTGAGTCAGTTCATTGGCGATTTTGCGTAAGACTTCATCTTCCATTAACTCTTTAACTATAGACTCAGATGTTAAAGCATCGTAAAAGGCAATTTCATCTTCATTTAAACCGAGATCTTTTTCTTCTTCTCGTTCTTTTTTCATGTCCTTTGCCATTTGAATTAGTTCTTCGATTACTTCGGCGTTTGTAATGGCTTGGTTTTTATATTTGTTCAGCGACTGTTTCAGTTTTTCCGAGTATTTTTGGGATTTGACAAGGTTGCGTCTTTCCATTGTTTTGATGTTGCCTTCCAGCAATTTTTTAAGCATTTCAAGGGCTAAATTTTTATATTCATATGAACGTACTTCTTCGAGAAATTCTTCTGATAATATGGATACATCCGGATGTTTCAATCCCATTACTTCAAATACATCCACTACTTCTTCTGAAATAATGGAACGTTCGAGTAATTGATTAACGCGTGCTTCGATTTCTTTTTTCGTCTTCCGCTTCGGCTGTTTTTCTTGAAGTTTATTAAGGCTTGCCTTAACTGCTTTAAAATAACTGACTTCAAGAGCTGCTGCTTTTCCTTCATCCGTCGCTGCACAAAGTGAATGCGCCTTCGCTAGCTCGGTTGCCGTCTTTTTGAATTCTTTTTGTTCTTTTTCACTCTTACCAAAAATGACATTCATTCCGCCAGTGATGGCTCGAATACGGCCTGCTTGGGATGAACCCATATAAGCAGAGTAATCAAACCCATGCATCATATCTTGCAGGATTTCAAGTTTCTCTTTCATCACAGCAATTGCAGCCGATGTATCGATACCCGTTGTTTTCTTATCACTTTCGGTATATTGATTTAAAGCTTTCTTTAAGCTTTCTAAAATCCCAATATAATCTACAACTACTCCACCTGATTTATCTTTAAATACACGGTTTACCCGTGCGATTGCCTGCATGAGGTTATGACCCTTCATCGGTTTATCGATGTACATCGTATGCATGGAAGGTACGTCAAATCCAGTCAGCCACATATCACGTACAATGACGATTTTTAGTTCATCATTATTATCTTTCATTCTTTTTGCCAATAAATCCCGCCGTTTTTTTCCACCAATATGCGGCTGTAAGAAATCATCATCCCCAGCACTCCCTGTCATGACGACTTTAATTTTACCTTTATCGTCATCATCGGAATGCCAATCTGGACGTAATTTGACAATTTCGTTATAAAGTGCGACACAAATACGGCGACTCATACAAACAATCATTGCTTTTCCGTCAATTGCTTTTGCCTTTTCTTCGTAATGATTAACAATATCTTTGGCTAATTGTTTGATCCGGTTAGGTGAACCGACGATGGCTTCGAGCCTCGACCATTTGGACTTGTATTTTTCACGTACTGATTCTTCCTGATCTTCGGTAATCTCTTCAAATTCTTCATCGATCTTCGCTAATTCTTCTTCATTGGCTTCCAAGCGGATAATACGGTTTTCATAATAAATTTTAACCGTTGCTTTGTCTTCAACTGCTCGCGTCATATCATAAATGTCAATATAATTACCGAAAACAGCGGGCGTTGACTTATCTTCCAGCTCAATCGGTGTTCCTGTAAAACCGATAAAGGAAGCATTCGGAAGTGCATCGCGAAGATATTTTGCATATCCATATTTCACTTCGCCTGTTTTCGTATCTGTCTTTGCAGAAAAACCATATTGACTGCGATGAGCTTCATCCGCAATAACAATCACATTTTTACGATCGGTTAAAACCGGCATTTCGCCATCTTCCGGTTTGAACTTTTGAATCGTTGTAAAAATAATACCGCCTGATTCCCGGTCATTTAGAAGATCATATAATCCGTTTATCTCTTTGGATTTTTCGTTGGCTTGTTGTTTTTTCTGTTCTTCATTCAATTTGCGGACATCTGCTTGTTTCGGTGTTTGTCTTAAAATATCCTTTGATTTAGAAAATGTCGAAAATAGCTGGTCATCTAAATCGTTGCGGTCGGTAATCACCACAATGGTTGGATTATTTAGCTGCTTGACAAGCTGTGCTGTATAAAAAACCATCGAAAAACTTTTACCCGAACCTTGTGTATGCCATATAACACCGATTTTACGGTCTCCATTCTCACTGGTCGCTATTTTTGTCTTTTCCACCGCTTTTTTTACCGCAAAATATTGGTGATAGGCAGCGAGAATTTTGGCAATCGTTTTTCTTTCGCCGATTTTCTTCCCATTTTCATCCCGTTCTTCTTCTTTGGATTCCTGAAAGAGAATAAAGTTTTCAATAATATCAATAAGCCGGTCTTTTGCCAGCATCCCTCTTAACAACACTTCATATTGCGGCACTTCAAGTGGTTCAATGTTTTCCCCATCCACCGTCCGCCAATTCATAAAACGTTCTTGACTTGCGGTAATCGTTCCCGCTTTCGCATTAATTCCATCGGATAAAATACAAAACGCATTGTAGTAAAATAAAGATGGAATATCTCGTTTATACGTTTGAATTTGTGCATAGGCATTATCGATACTCACATTTTCATCAGATGCTGATTTTAATTCGATAACGACGAATGGGATGCCATTTATAAAAATAACTAAATCCGGGCGGCGTTCTTCTTTTTCAACGACCGTAAACTGATTTACTACCAAAAAATCATTATTAGCTGGTTCTTCAAAATCAATTAAGAATGCCTTCATCGAACGGCTATGACCATCTTGATGAAACGACACATCAATGCCTTCAGTGATTAATTTGTGAAAATGACGGTTGTTTTCTTCTAAGCTTGGACTATTAAAAGCTATAATTTGCCGAAATGCTTCTTCTATTGCTTCCTGTGGCAAATGGCGATTATGTTTAAACAAAGCATCTTTTACACGGTCTTCTAAAATTACGGTACGATAATCTTTGCGTTCCGGTCTTTCCCCATCACAACTAATGTCCGGACCAAAGACATAGTCATAGCCAAGTTCCTGAAGAATTTCTATAGCTGCTTCTTCCAGCTTATCTTCCGTAAAATTTTCAAAAAAACTCATTCTCCTCTCCCCTTTCGAAACGGGATATGACATTTATTCTTTAATTTTGTTCTGATAACACTTCATCATCCAACGGGACACGGATTTCTCCGGACATTAGTTTTGG
>CALGAD010000061.1 GCA_937951955.1 uncultured Bacillaceae bacterium | reverse complement strand
AATAAAGGGGTATCCAAAAAGTCAAAAATCATGACTTTTTGGACAACCCCTTTTTCTTTACCATTTTTTAGGAGGAGATTGATGATGAATCAATATTGCGGAACGAGCAGAATTGCAGGCTGTCAATTCAGTTTGCATCCAATGAGTGACCAGTTTGTAAATATTATTCTCTCAACTCTGGAAGAAGTGGATACTTCGAAAGTGTGGATGGAGACTGATGATATTAGTACGTGTATCCGCGGGAAAATGGTTCATGTCTTTGATGTTGTGAAAGCCGTCTTCCTTCACGCAGCAAAAACCGGCGAGCACGTCGCCATGAACGGAACCTTCTCCATCGGCTGTCCCGGTGATAGTGAAGCAGATGTTTATATGGACGAGACGGACGTGCCGGTGAACGAGGGAAAGATGAGTGAAATTTCTCAACCTGCCGGCTGCAAATTTGCTCTCTACCCAATGGGAACAGAGGACTATATGGACAAAATCTATGAACAAATTAATCTGTCAAACGATCGCAATGTGGACGTCACTTCGGTTCACTATGCAACAAGACTTGACGGGGATGTCCACGATATCTTCCAAGCACTATATGAATCGTTTGACCTCGTTCAGCAAAAAGTTTCCCATGTCACGATGACCTTCAGCCTATCAGCAAATAGCCCTACAAATCGATAAGGAGGAAAAACATGGGCAACCAATGGAAATTAAAAGAGATTGTATTAATGTCAATATTAGGTGTCGTATTCGGTATTATCTATCTGGCTTTCTTCCTAATCGGGCAAGGTATAAGAAATATCCTTGCTCCGTTTGGGCTTGCACCTTTTGGCTATGAAATTATTTTTGGAATCTGGTTTATCGTTTCGATTATCGCTGCTTATATTATCCGTAAGCCTGGAGCTGCTTTTACCGCTGAGGTAATTGCCGGTATTACCGAGGTATTGCTCGGTACTGCTGCTGGTCCCGGACTAATTTTATCCGCTGCAGTACAAGGGGCAGGTGCGGAACTCGCTTTTGCCTTAACGAGATGGAAGGATTATAGATTGCGAGTTTTAGTTTTATCCGGAATGACCGCTGCAGTTATCAGTTTTGCCTGGCATCTTTTCTATGCAGGAAATATTGCACTCGCACCTTGGGTCATCGTTGCAACATTTGCAGTAAGGGTCTTTAGCGGCGCACTGCTTGCAGGTGTGTTAGGAAAGTGGATTAGCGATCAACTGGCAAAGACGGGGGTCCTACGTGGATATGCACTTGGAAAGGAGCTGCAAAAACAACGTGAACAAGGGGCAGCGTAAACCGGTTCTGGCAGTTAAAGATTTCTCTTTTTCCTACGAAAACCTCAATAAACCTATATTTCACCAACTGTCCTTTGAACTATACGAAAGGGAAACGACTCTCTTAATGGGTCCAAGCGGATCTGGAAAAAGCTCCCTTGCTCTTTGTTTAAACGGCTTGTATCCAGAAGCGGTGGAAGGCACAAGTTCGGGTTCGATCTTTTTTCGGGGCAAAAATATCCGCGATTTTCACAAAGGAGAAATCAATCAAAAAATTGGCATCGTCTTTCAGGATCCGGACAGTCAATTTTGCATGCTAACCGTTGAAGATGAACTTGCCTTTACGCTAGAAAATCGGAAAATACCCAATGCGGAAATGCCAAAACGGATATCGGCCGTTTTACAACAAATCGGGATGGATGGTTTTCAAAAAAGAAAAATTCACGAACTTTCAGGGGGACAAAAGCAAAAAATTGCATTGGCATCTGTTCTCCTGCTGGAGCCGGAAGTGCTAATACTAGATGAGCCGACTGCAAACTTAGACCCTGTATCCCGTTTGGAATTCATCCGACTTATCCGCAGTATGCAAAGACAGTTTGGTATAACTGTTTTCATTATTGAACATCAAATCGATGACTGGTTCGAAATAGCGGATAGAGTTCTTGTTATGGGAAGTAACGGAAGAATTATTGCTGACGGAGAGGTAAATACAGTTTTTTCCGAAAACAAAAATAGACTTCGGGAAGAGGGGGTGTTTTTGCCACAGCAGTTTGATGATTGTTTAAACCATCAAAACAGCAAAAGCATTCCAACCTCATTTGATAAAGTGATTATTTCTATAGAAAATTTATCCTTTAAAAGAAACGAGCAGATGATTCTAAAAAATATGAATCTGGAAATCCGCCACGGGGAATTTGTGGCGATTGCCGGAGAAAACGGTGCCGGGAAATCCACCCTCCTCCAACTGATGGCCGGACTGCTCAAGCCAACAAATGGGGAAATTTACTTTCAAGATGTTTTCCTCCATCACTGGAATGAAAAAGAGCTCAGAAAACGGATAGGTTTTGTTTTTCAGAACCCGGAGCACCAATTTATAACAGATACGGTATATGATGAAATAACCTTTGGGATGAAACTAAACGAAGAATCGGAGGAAAAAATAAAATCAACTGCCAATCAGCTTATGCAGCAATTTCATCTAATAAAGCATCGTCACAGTAATCCGTTTTCTCTGAGCGGAGGGGAAAAACGCCGGCTAAGCGTTGCAACGATGCTTGATGAAACTCCGGATATACTATTTTTTGATGAGCCTACGTCTGGCCAAGATGCACAAACAATGGAAGAGTTAATGAATATTATTGAAAAGCTAAGAGAGAACGGCACTTCGATTGTATTTGTCACCCATAATATGGATATCGTGGATCAAGTTGATCGGGTGATTGTTTTGCATCAGCAAAAAATTATCTATGACGGTATTCCAGACAATCTATGGGGAAGAAAAGAGTTACTAAAGAAAGCCAGATTGTGCCTGCCTTATCGAATGAAAAGCCACGATGAAGGAGTACCCGTCTATGATCTCGTCTATTAATCCATCGATTAAAGCAATCGCGGTACTGATTCCAGGGATAATGCTCGGATTTACCTTTGATGTGTTTACACCTTTACTCTATTTCATTTTCATCTTAATTGTTACCTTTACAATGAGTGATATCCCTATTAGCAAATGGTTAAAATTTTTCAGCCCCTTCCTTATTGTCGCTGCAAGTTTTGCATGGATGACCATTTTATATGCCAATCAGACCTTTTCATATGGAAAGGTTTTGTTTACCATTTGGGGTTTGGAAATTACGGAAGGAAGTGTCATAACAGGGTGCAGCCTTGCCCTGCGTTCCCTCTGTTTCGTTTCGTTGTCCTTACTATTTGCCCTAACTACAGATTCAACAAAATTTATGCTCAGTTTAATGCAGCAGTGTAAAGTACCGCCCAAAATAACGTATGGAATCCTTGCCGGGTACCGATTTCTTCCGAGTTTTCGTGAAGAAATGGAAATCTTAAAACAAGCCCATCGCATTCGCGGTGTCCACAGAACGAAAGGAATAAAAGGCAAGCTGCAACAGCTTAAAAGATATTCCATCCCATTGTTGGCAAGCGGAATCCGAAAAGCGGAACGAGTTGCAATTGCCATGGAATCGAAAGGTTTTACCGGTGAACGTGAGCGCACCCACTTTCATCAATTGACCGTACAAAAAAAAGACTGGATGTTTCTTGCATTGCTGATTGGAGGGTTAGCAGTCATATATATTACATCCTATTATCTCGGTTATTTAAATATTTTTGGAAAACAATTTTAAACGAATTAAATTGATTACATTTTCCATATGTCCCAAGAACAAGAAAAGGTCTGCGTGTTTCAATTGCAGACCTTTTGTACTCCCAGTAAACATTTACTATTTGGCAAAAATTATCACCTTAAATATTTTTATTTCATGTGAAATCACTAGCATTGCATTAACTCACACAAAATATTTAAAATACATGTAATATTAAATAATTTTCTGTATTAATCCAGCCTGAAAATCTAAAAAATCTGCACGCCGGCGGGCTTATAGTATCACAATAATTGTTTAGACTAGGTTATTAAACAACTCTATAAACACTTTCAACATTGATTTTTCCTCTGAAGAGCCACCATAAGATGTTTCCTATAAGCATTTTTGATACCACTTTCACTCCAAAGTGAATATTAGAACACCTCTATAAGCACTTCCAACACTATTTTTGCTCCAAAAGTGACTTTAGAACGCCTCTATAAGCACTTTCTACACCGTTTTTGCTCCAAAATGGACATTAGAACACCTCTATAAGCACTTTCTACACCGTTTTTGCTCCAAAATGGACATTAGAACACTTCTATGAGCACTTCTAACATGATTTTTCCTCCGAAGAGGGCATTAAAAAACCTCGATAACAATTTTACTATTGTTATAAATACTGTCCGGTATAAGAGTTTTTGTTTTTCATAATATCCGCCGGCGTTCCTTCTGCAATAACTTGTCCGCCTGCTTCTCCTCCCTCTGGACCCAAATCAATTACCCAGTCTGCAGCTCTAATCATTTGACTGTTATGTTCTACCCAATTTCGTTTAAGCGAGCTCCTTGACAATCTGGGCAAACTTGAGAATAAAAATATGTTTCCGCTACATCAAGCATTGATGCAAGTGCAAGGTTTGCTGTATTATGTTACTATTATGATGAAGTTTTCAGCAATTAAACCCGTCATGGAACTTTAATGTTTTAGTTTAAACTTAACTAAAGATGTTCTCGGAGGTTTGAATGGAATTAAGACCAATTGATATTGCGAAAAAATTGGATGTAGGAACGAGTGCTATGCGTCATTATGAGGAATGGGGCATTGTACCGCCGGCGAAACGGAAACCAAGCGGCTACCGTGTATACACAGAAGTCCATGAGGCATATTTTCTTTGTATACGGGCAATGTACCATGGTTTTGGCATGGCGACGGTTAAAAAAATAATGCCTATGATCCAACAACATAAATTTACCGAAGCTTTATGGGAAGTGAATAAAGTACAAGCCGAGCTCTATGAAAGAAAAACACAGGCGATGAAGGCTTTGGAAATATTGAAACCTGACCATTTAGAGAACGTTTTGGAAAAAAGAAAGAAGAAATGGTATACCATCGGAGAAGTGGAAAAGGAAATTAAAGTGCCTGCATCGACTCTCAGGCATTGGGAGAAAGAAGGGCTGATTACTCCTCATCGGGATCCTGAAAACGGCTATCGCATGTATAACCGGGACCATATCCGCCGCTTATTAATTATTCGCACCGTCCAGCCATCGGTCTTTTTCCTTGATACGGTCAGAGAAATATTGGGAAAAATGGAACAGCACAGTATTTCGGAAATACGAAAAATAACCATCGATTCCTTGAAATACATGGATTATCAAATTGAACAACAGCTGCGGGGAGCGCATTATTTATATAATCTGATTGAATTATTGAAGAAAAAAGGAAATGATTCGTAAACAGAAATCATTTCCTTATTTATTTTAACGAACCAGCCTTAACCCGATAATCGTACAAATAATCCCTGCAATACAGAAGAGGCGCAGCGGGCTTTTAGATTCTTTATAAAATATAATTCCGACTGCTGCTGCGCCGACTGTTCCGATTCCGGTCCATACGGCATAGGCAACGGATAAGGGGATTTCTTCCAAGGACAAACGCAACAAATACAGACTGACAATAAAACCGCCAATAAGAATAACATAACTGAAAAAGCCGCCTTTTTCCGATACCTTTTTCAACCCGATTACTCCAGCGATTTCAGTTAAACCTGCAAACACTAAATACAGCCAGCTCATTTCATATCCTCCTGTTCTTCCGAAGTAAACCGCAATCCGATAATAAATAACACCAGCAATAGTAAAAGAAGGATTTTTACAAAGCTTAACGATTCTTGAAACAATATAACGTCAACAAACACCATCCCAACGACACCAATTCCGGTAAATACAGCATAGGCTGTCCCAACTCCTAAACGTTTTACCGACTTAATCAGCAAATCAAAACTGATGATAAGGACGATAATTAGCGGCCCTCCAAGCATATCCATTTTTAATGCTGTCGCCCAGATGATTTCTAATATCCCGGCAATAATTAAATATACCCATGCCTTGCTATTGCTCTCCTTTCCTGTCCCCTCTGCTTCGCTCGTTTTCCTTTCAGCTTTCTTCTCACGGATTGTCTTCTTAGAAACCTCTTTTTTCTTTGACGGAAATAATGTTTCGATAATCTCTACGATTAGATGGATTATTAAAACCGTTTTCCATATGCTGCTTATTTGATTAATCATGCCGTTTTGATATATTTGTACACCGTGATTCACAAAATGACCGGCTATATAATCAATGTACGATGCACTTCCCAATTTCGATAGGGGAATGACGCCAAATAGCGGAACAAACAATAAATGGACAGCAACAAATAAAAGGAGATGCATAAAGAAAATATTCCATTTTGCCTGACTATGTTTTTCCTTTGTCATTCTCTCTCCCCCTTACGTTTCACGTTTGATTTTCCGGCAATTCTCGCTTCATATACATCCATAATTTTATCGATATAGTTCATGACGTCCTGATCCAATTCTATTAATGATGCTTCTTCCGGCGATTGTTTGTGCAACCGCCATAATTTATTGATTAAAGCATCATTCCCATGGAAAACTTCCTTTAAAAATACAGTAAGACGCTCTGCCAAAGCTTGTGATTTGTAAGCAGACGGGTCTTCATGCTTTTGTTCATTTGCTGTTTTTAACATTTCGATCAGTGTCGTTGCCTCTTTTTCTCCGATATTCAATAGCGGATTATTTAATATTTCACGCTCACGGTCATCAAAATATTCATTGAGAAATTGTGTCTTGCGATTTTGCTCCGCTTGTGTCTGCCGGACAAAACGGAAAATATTTTCCCAACTAAGATCCTGCTCCACGATGGACAGTTGGAGACAAAGCCGGGATAATTTTTCCAGATAGTTCAGCCGTTCCCGTTCCCTTTCTATCAATGCCAAATGTTCCTCAAAAACATTTTTCCATTGATGCTGATCTAAAATTTCCTTAATTTGTTTTAAGTTAAAACCGAGTTCTTTTAAAGCCAGTATTCGCTGCAATTTTAAAACGTCTTCTTTCGAGTAATAGCGGTATCCAGATTCGGCAACATGCGATGGCTTCAGCAGGTGAATTTCATCGTAATACCTGAGGGTACGAACAGTGAGATTTGTTTCTGAAGCGACTTTACCGATACTGTACATAGAAAAACCCTCCAAAACTTTTTCCATTCTTATTGTAAACTCTCACGTATACGTAAGAGTCAAGGGCCAACGAATATTGTATAAGAAAATCTAAGAATCTTGAAAATCATTATTGCAGCTTAAGTATTATGGTGCAGTTTTTGTTACTATAATCTGCATATTAATTTGGTTATCCTTCTTGAAGCAATTGCTGACAGCTACCATCTGAGATGTTATCTATTGTATACGATGGAACCATACCAACTCCTCTTCCCGGAAATTTTTTAATTATATTTCGTTGACATTTCTTCACGTCATGGCATAATATATATATGAACATATGCTCATATAATATTTTTAATTCGAGGTGGAAAAATGGTTGAAGAGAAGCAACAGGAAGAGGAATTAAGTGACGAAGGACAACATTTGGACGATGAAACCCTATTTATCGTTTCCCAAACATTCAAAGCGTTAAGCGATCCGACAAGAATTCGCATATTGAACTTATTATGTACCGGAGAGCATTCCGTCACCGATATTGCTGAGACGTTAAATTTAAGCCAGTCAAGTGTATCCCACCAGCTGCGTTTTTTAAAAAATTTGAGACTGGTCAAATATCGAAGAGAAGGAAGAACGCTATACTATTCAGAGGATGACGAGCATGTGATGAATTTACTGAAGCAGGCGATTGAGCATGCTTTGCATCATTAATTATAGGAGGAACTAACATGGGACACCACCATGGTCATGACCATTCACATGGTGCGAATAAAAAAGTTTTGCGAATCAGTTTTATCATTATTACTCTTTACATGATTGTGGAGGCGGCGGGAGGCTTTCTTACGAATAGTCTGGCGCTGCTTGCGGATGCAGGTCATATGTTAAGTGATTCCATTTCCCTCGGCATTGCACTCCTCGCCTTTATACTTGGCGAAAAAGCTGCAAACTACAGCAAAACTTACGGATATAAACGTTTTGAAATATTGGCTGCAGTACTTAACGGACTAACACTGATTCTCATTGCCATTTATATTTTTTATGAAGCGATTTACCGTTTTCAGCATCCGCCAGAGGTAGCATCAAAAGGAATGCTGATTATCGCTTCCATCGGGTTGCTCGTAAATATCGTTGTTGCTTGGAAAATGATGCGCGGCGGGGATGTGGAAGAAAATTTAAACTTGCGCGGCGCCTACTTGCATGTCATAAGCGATATGCTCGGTTCCATTGGTGCCATTATTTCAGCACTTTTGATTATCTTTTTCGGCTGGAGCTGGGCAGATCCGCTCGCCAGTGTTATCGTTGCTATTCTTGTACTACGCAGCGGCTACTTCGTTACAAAATCAGGGCTTCATGTCCTGATGGAAGGAACGCCGAAAAATGTCGATGTGGAAGATGTCATTCAAACGATTCAAAACACGAAAGGCATTATCGGTGTGCACGATTTGCATATTTGGTCGATTACAAGCGGGTTAAATGCCCTTTCTTGCCATGCAGTCGTTGACGATCAAATGACCATTGGCGAAAGTGAACAATTGCTCCGCTCTATTGAGCATGAATTGGAACATAAAAATATACATCATATGACGATTCAGTTAGAAACATCTGCCCATCTGCACGACAATTCGATTTTATGCAACGTGAAAGCAGCACCTGCCGTACATCATCACCATCATCATTAGTGGATACACCTCTCCAGTATTAAGCTGGGGAGGATTTTTATTTGCTTGCTTCTTCATCTATAATTCTTTTCCTTATTATTTTTGTTCGTTGACTACACAAACTAATAAAAAGAGAAGTGCTATGTCATAAAAACAATAGCACCTTATAATGGACCCAAGATTTTAGACAGCAAGAAAGGATATGTTAAGGTAGGT
>CALGAD010000060.1 GCA_937951955.1 uncultured Bacillaceae bacterium | reverse complement strand
CACCCTTTGATGAAAGTGATATACTCGATAATGAATCAACGGATGATCATCATACGGATCAACATACCGATAATTTGAATAATCATGTTCCTGAATAAAGTGAGGGCTACCGCTATATTGGCGGTGGCTCTTTTTTATAAGATCAGGAAGATGACCGGTTCTATTGTTTAACGAAAATCATTCCGCTATAATTGAAGTGAATATTGATGTAAAATTCTTTCTCTTCTTAATTGATTACACAATCAAACTGTCCCTTCATTGGATAAAACTTTATCGGTTAAATTGTGATTCGTATTTTCGAGGAATGGTAGAAAGGGGTATCGTTATGGATTTAGGATTAAAAGATAAAGTTGCTTTAATCACCGGAGGCAGTAAAGGCATCGGATTTGAAACGGCAAAACTATTGGCCAGGGAAGGGGCAAAAGTAGCGATATGTGCCCGGAATGAAGAACATTTGCAAAACGCTAGAGAGAAAATCGCGGAACAGACGGGGCAGGAAGTTCTGGCCATCGCTTGTGATGTGAGAATAAAAGAGGATTGTGAGCGAGCTGTAACCGAAACCGTTCGTCATTTTGGTCGGATCGATATTTTAGTGAATAACGCGGGGACATCTTTTGCAAAACCATTTCTCGAAGTCGATACTGATGATTGGAAGGCCGATCTTGATTTAAAATTGTTTGGAGCCATCCATTGTTCCCGTTTTGCAGTACCGTATATGAAAAAACAGGGTGGAGGAGCAATTGTCAATGTGACGGCCTCATTAGCGAAGACACCCGGTGCATCATCTATGCCCACATCCATCAGCCGGGCAGCGGGGATGGCACTGACAAAAGCGATGAGTAAAGATCTCGGACCGGACAATATTCGCGTGAATACCGTATGTATCGGCTTGATTCGGAGCGATCAAATCGAAAAAAGATGGAAACGTGAGGCACCGGATATGAGCTGGGAAGAATATTCGAAGGAAATCGGTCGCTCAATTCCGTTAGGGCGGATCGGTGATACGATTGAAGCTGCCAATGTTATTGCTTTCCTTGTCTCCGATGCTGCTTCTTACGTTACTGGAACATCGGTGAACATTGATGGCGGTTCTTCAGGTGCATTATAAAATGATAAATGTTCCTGCACATCAAAATAGCCTGGTTTCCAGTCGGTGAACCAGGCTTATTTACATTAGTTTCCTGTTACTTACTGGATTTATCGCTATTTGTTTGCTCAATAATGATCCGTTTACAAGTGGGCGTTTAGTGTTTACTAACTAATTATTCGGTCATTCCTCCAAAATCAATATATTCGCGCATGAACAATAGTCGGAATTTTCCGCATTTAAAATATAAAGAGTTAAAAAGTTGAAAAATTGATATTTCCGCTGTTTTTTTGGGTTTGCAAAGAAAGTTTTTTCAAAGGGGGACTCCAAAAGTGAACAGCAGATACGGAATAAAAGTTTCGTTTTTTATGGTAACAGCTTTCCATCTTTTTCATCATCGATAGCAATCTTTTGTAATTCCAGTCGCAATTTTTCTGTTTCTAACAAATAATTTTCATGTTTGAGTTTTTCTAATTCCAGTTGATCTTTAATCATCTGGTGCTTTAACTTTGTTTGTTTCCGCAAATGATCTGTCACAATTCCAACGATAGGGATGGAAAAAATCATGACAACACTTACGATCGCGATGAGTCCACCCAATTTTTCTTCCTCCTTAAAAGACCAAATGAAATAAGTGATTTACTAAATTATATATTGTGAATGAATTGTTTGGCAATAAATAAAATTATTTTCTTCTTCTTTGTGTTTAACAATTGAGACAATCGATTAGATTGAAGGTTATCGTATTGATGAATTTGTTCCGTTTAATTAAAAATTGATTAAAGAAGGGGCAGAATACTTCAAGAATTTTTTGCTAAATTATTGTACAGACCGGAATGTTTTCGCTTATGAAGCGAAAATGTAATAAACGAGTAATCTTGAAGATTCTTCGTACGTTTCCATCTTTTTTTTTGCCATGGATTGTTGGTCATAAGGTAGATCAATTGTTCATAAAATGGACAAGAGCAAGGGAAAGTATGGAGACGCATTTTGGATAAAAATATATATTTACGGGACGTCCGGTGATTGGCTTGAAGAAGAAAGTCGCGAGCTATGTGATATTAGTATTAGGCGCAATCATTCAAGGAATGGCGATGAGTCTATTTTTATTTCCCCATTCCATACCTTCTGGCGGTGCAGCAGGACTTGCCATATTAACGAATTACTTTTTCAATGTTCCGCTAGGATTAGGTTTATGGTTTTCCAATGCCGTTTTTTTAATTTTTGCCATACGGTTTTTTGGGTTTCCCTGGACGATCAGGACGATCATTTCGGTTGGAATCACATCCACTACCGTTAGTTTCCTCACACAATTTACCATTCCTCACATCCATCTCATAATCGATTTAATTTGTGGAGCCATTCTTTTTGGAATCGGCGTGGGCATGTTAATTCGGGTCGGTTCATCGAGCGGTGGAATGGTCATTCCGGCATTGATGATTGCCCGGATGAAAAAGTGGCATCCGGGAAAAGTAATGTTAGGAATTAATTTATTTATTTTTTTATTAACATCGGTGACAATCGAGTACACGATTATTGTATATGCGATAATCTGTCAATTTATTTCTACCACTATTATTGATCAAATATTTGCTTTGCACTTAGGGGAAATTAAACAGTTTGCCCTCTCGTGGCGAAGAAAATAATTTTCATATACGAAATTTCTGTACGATATTATCGTTCAATCTTTTACAATCTTTAATCTTTTAAGCATTGTATATTTATAATCCCGGCAATGAATACTAAAACTACTTGATTTTAGTTTAGGAGGAAACTTCTTTGCCACGACAAAAACATAAAGGGCTGACAATTTTAGCCATCGCCTCCATTCCGCTCATATTAGTTTTAGGAAATTCCATGTTAATTCCCGTTTTACCGACGATGAAATCGCAACTTGCAATCAGCCAATTTCAATCGAGTCTAGTCATATCTGTCTTCTCAGTAGCCGCTGCTACCACAATCCCGATTTTAGGATTTTTTTCTGACCGTTTTTCCCGTAAAGCGGTTGTTATTCCGGCTTTAACATTATATGGACTTGGAGGATTACTTGCTGGATTTTCTGTTATTTTCTTCAAAGAAAAAGCATATTTGTGGATTTTAGCCGGGAGGGTCATGCAAGGAATCGGCGCGGCCGGAACGACTTCGATGGCTATGGCTCTTAGCGGGGATTTATTTAAAGGTGGTGAGCAAAGTAAAGTTTTAGGAATTGTCGAGGCTTCGAATGGCTTTGGCAAGGTGATCAGTCCGATTTTAGGATCACTATTTGCCTTGATTACCTGGTATACGGTCTTTTTTGCTTTCCCTATTTTTTGTTTGCTATCGATATTGTTAACAATCTTTTTTGTGAAAGAACGAAAGAAAAAGGAAAAACCGCCGACTCCGAAACAGTATTTACGTGGGCTATGGGCGATATTTAAGGAAGAAGGCACGTGGTTAGTTATTGCCTATTTTACAGGGGGGATTTGCTTATTTACCCTGTTCGGGATTTTGTTTTACATATCGGAAATACTCGAGAAAAATTATCAAATCGATGGCCTTATCAAGGGGGCGATTCTTGCCATACCGCTTTTATTTATGACAAGTACATCTTTTATCACGGGAAGTAAAATAAAAAAAGATCTTAAAAAGATGAAGCGCTATATTGTATTCGGAACATTGTTAATGACAATTTCCTTCAGCTCCTTAATATTTTTTGAAAAATTAATTCCGTTTTTTGCTGTTTTAGTAATCTCCAGTATCGGGACCGGGTTGGTCCTGCCGTGTATCAACAGTTTGATCACGGATTCCGTAACGATGGAACGACGGGGGTTTGTAACGTCGCTATACGGGTCCGTTCGGTTTTTAGGTGTGGCGATTGGCACGCCTGTTTACAGCATGATGATGGATTGGTCCCGTACGGGGATGTTCTTAATTTCTGGAGGATTGGCGTTTGCCGCGGGAATATTATGTTTGCTATTTATTAAGACAAAAAATCAATTTTCCGGAAAGAATGATGGTAAGGGTGACGTGGATACTTTATTTGAAAAACTGCAGTTTAGTTAACGTTTATAACAGGTTGTAGAAGAAATGGAGGAATCGTATCGTGGAAATCTTCTTTTCCCCCGAAGTCATTACCCAGGAATATCAATTATTAAATATTATTAATTCCGATGAGAAGGCTGTGGGGAATGTCGCCTTTTTATTTCATGAAGACAAACTGTATGTTTACGGGATATTGGAGGAAGAGGGTGTTGCTGAAAGTTTTAAAGATTTCGTCTATCCCTATATTAAAGGAATGGCGAAATCAAAGGAAGATATCGAGGTGTTTGCCAGCTTGTATACAGGATGTAAAAAAATTGATTTGGAAGAGGAACGGAAGGGATAACTCGCTCCCTTCCTTGTGTTATTGTGTTTGCAATGCTTTGTTCCAGTCTTTTAAAACCGTACCAATTTTCTCCCCGTTAATCACTTCGTCGGCATACATATCAAGAGGTGTTGGATCGAGATTGACGATCACGAGTTTGGCCCCGTTTTGTTTAGCAAATAAGGGAAATTGATTGGCCGGTGTGACGGTCAGGGATGAGCCTAAAACGATGAATAGGTCAGATTTTTCCGCTTCTTCCATGGCCATCTGGAAAGCATCTTGCGGCAAAGCTTCGCCGAAAAGAACGATACTCGGACGCAGGATACCACCACAATCGCAATAATACTCCTGGTTGATATATTCCTCACTATCGTATTCTTTTCTGCACGCTTGACAGTGGAGTTTCTGTAATGTACCGTGGAGTTCGGCAACCCGCTTGCTTCCAGCTAATTGATGGAAACCATCGACATTTTGCGTGATGATCGATTGAATGACTCCCTGCTGTTCCCATTCTGCCAAAATATAATGTCCATCGTGAGGACGGTATTCCTTCACACCAAGTACTCGCGTCCGGTAAAACTCGATAAATTCTTCGACATTTTCATTTAGCGCTTTCGTTGAGGCGATTTCACTCGGGTCTTTTTTTGTCCAGAGGCCGCTTCCGCTCGAGCGGAAGTCGGGCAGACCACTTTCCGTAGACATACCCGCACCGGTAAAGACAACCGTGTATTTCGATTCCTTTATCAATTGGGGGATATTCATCTGAATCACACTCCTGATTGTACTACTATTAGTATACTATAAGAAAAAACAGACCATCCATATCTTAGGTCGGTCTGTTTTTCAGCATTATCAACATTTCACAGTGCCATATAAATAGATGGTTATTGAAAGAGCTTATAAAACCAATCTGCATTACCGTCAAATTTTATATTTTTTCCGTAATTACTTCAGGAAGTTGAAAATTTGTGATTTTAGGATTAAAAACTTTACCATACAAAATTGGTACTTCCTGACCTGAATATGTGTTCAAAAAAATTCATGGTAAGTGAAGGGAAGATTACCTTCGATTTCAAAAGAAAAATACGGTGAGTTTCTAAACTAGTGATATCCTTTAGTATTACTGACGAAATTGGCAACACCTAGCACATCATCTTTTAAAAAAAATCATAGTTTCCTTACGAAATTTTTGACAGCTAAAATGGCTGCTTCATCAAGTCCTTTTAGTTGGAGTCCAATTTTTATTGCCTCTTCTTTTCTCATGCCAAGTAAAGTTATCCTCCGGTTGACAACCCAAGATTAGAAATAATAAAGTGTAACTTACGAGAAAAATATTTCGCAAAAGATTCACTTCCTAAATCCTAATCACCAACAAACATATGAATGAACTTATCGAAAGATTGATGAAAAAGCATCGATCAGTGGGTTTCTATGAATTTAAAAGAATATGAAAAATTTAGTCATCATCAATGTAAACGTGAAATAGCCGGTAACACTGCCTAATATCGCACCGACTAACACATCCGACGGATAATGGAGCCCTAGGTAAATTCTTGATAAACCGACGGAAATGCCGATGGGGAGAAGAGCAAACAATAGTATTGGATTCATACAAATAAATGGAATAATTAACGAGAAAATAGCTGTTGTATGTCCCGATGGGAAAGAATGATCTTTTAACGGTTTATCAGTAACGAAAATTTCTTCTAAAACTAAATACGGTCGCTGCCTGCGTAAAATTTTCTTTACGAAGAAAACCGGTATCGAGCTGATGGCTAAAGCAAGACCGCTGGCGATGGAAACGAGTTTCCATTGATTGGTTGTTAGCAAGATTAATAACAAAGTGGTGCAGGTGGTAAAAATCGCCCCGCCCATATGAGTGATTGTAGAGAAAAAACGATTTAACCGTTTGGATGGAAATTTCCCGTTGATTTTTCGGAACAGCTGACAGTCAAATTCATATAAATAGCCGACATATTTCAACACGTACAACAACTCCTTAGCACAAAGATACAGGAATTTTCCAGGCGTGTAAACTGTTTTACGCTAAAAAATTGTAAAGTTTCCGTAAAATCGTGGGAAGGAATACTCAGAAAAAAAGCAAGCAAACGATTTTCCATTCAGAAGAATGGGAAAACATTCGGTATTTTGCTAAACTAAGAGAAGAAATGACAGAAGGTAGTGTGAACATAATGTGTCTCATATTATTTGCTTATAAAGTTCATCCGCAATATCCATTAATTGTTGCGGCAAACCGCGATGAAGAATATAAACGTAAAACCGCTCCTGCGCATTTTTGGGAGGATCATCCGAATATTCTTGCCGGTCGTGATTTGGAAAAAATGGGAACATGGATGGGTGTCACAAAAGAAGGGCGATTTAGTGCTCTGACGAATTACCGGGATTTTTCCGAATCAACGGAAGGAAAACGATCCCGCGGTGAGCTCGTTGTCCAGGCCTTAACGGACAGTCGTCACCCCGAAACATTTATCAAGATGTTGGATGATAGGAGAGATTTATATCCAGGCTATAATTTATTAATCGGAGATGCCGACAGGCTCTATTATTACTCTAACCGCAGCAGGGAAAGGTTATCGCTTAAACCAGGAATTTACGGCTTAAGCAATCATTTATTGGATACCCCCTGGCCGAAAGTGGAAAAGGGGAAAAAGGGACTGGAACAGGCATTGCACCTGCCAGTAGAAAAAATGATTCCCCAACTGTTTCATATCTTATCGGATGCAGAACCGTTTCCGGATGAAAAGTTACCGGATACCGGTATACCTTTTGAACTCGAGCGGGCGCTTTCGCCACTATATATTCAAATGGACGGTTACGGTACGAGAAGCTCTACGGTTTTACTCATCTCGGATCGGGAAGTAATATTTATTGAAAAAGGTGAGACAACGAAGGAATTTCAATTTGCGATTGATTGACTCACCTAAAATTTTTAGAAAGACAACCAGACTGGCCTGGTTGTTTTTCTTTTTCCAGAACAGGCGCTGTATTGACAGGTTTTTTAATATATTATTAAAATAATATTGGTTAGCACTCAAATTTGTTAAGTGCTAATAATTGTTAGTAAGGAGGAGAGTGTTTATGAAAAAGAAAGAGTTCCAGGCTGAATCGAAACGACTCCTTGACCTGATGATTCACTCTGTTTATTCGAAGAAAGAAGTTTTTTTACGGGAATTAATTTCAAACTCCAGTGATGCGATTGATAAAATTTATTACAAAGCGTTAACGGATGAGTCGATTTCCTTTAATCCCGACGATTATTACATAAAAATTGAAACGGATAAAGAAAATCGTCTGTTAAAAGTGATAGATACCGGTATCGGTATGACGAAGGAAGAACTGGAGACGAACCTCGGCACCATTGCGAAAAGCGGTTCTTTCCAATTTAAAAACGAACATGAAATGAAAGAAGGCTACGATATTATCGGTCAATTTGGTGTCGGCTTTTACTCCGCTTTTATGGTCAGTGATGTCGTCACCGTTATTAGTAAGGCCTTTGGCAGTGATCAGGCATACAAATGGGAATCCTCCGGATCCGATGGATTTACGATTGAGCCGGCTGAAAAAGAAACGGTCGGGACAGAAGTGATTTTGAAATTAAAAGAGAATACCGAAGACGAAAATTACGATGAATTTCTTGAAGAATGGCGTCTCCGGGAAATTATTAAAAAGTACTCGGACTTTATTCGTTACCCGATTAAAATGGACGTCACCAAATATAAACCGAAAGATGATGATAGTAAGGAAACTGTGGAATATACAGAAGAAGAAATTATTAACAGCATGGTTCCGATCTGGAAGAAAAATAAAAATGAATTGAAAGACGAAGATTACGAGAATTTTTATCAAGAAAAGCATTACGGCTTTGGCAAACCGTTGAAATACATCCATCTCAACATCGATGGAACCGTCCGTTATAACGCGATTTTATTTATTCCAGAGCAGGCGCCTTTCAATTACTATACAGCAGATTATGAAAAAGGGCTTGAACTTTATTCCAATGGTGTACTCATCATGGAAAAATGCGCGGAACTCTTGCCGGATTATTTCAGTTTTGTCCGGGGGATCGTAGACTCCGAGGATATTTCTTTAAATATTTCGCGGGAGATGTTACAGCATGACAACCAGCTCCGCTTTATCGCGAAAAATATAAAGAACAAAATTAAAAGAGAATTAACCAATCTATTGAAAAATGATCGGGAAACATACGAAAAATTCTTCAAAGAATTTGGTCGTCAATTAAAATATGGAGTTTATCAAGATTTTGGCGCCCATAAAGACGATTTACAAGATTTGCTTCTTTTCTATTCATCGAAAGAGAAAAAGCTTATTACATTAAAAGAGTATTGTGAACGTATGGAAGAAGGACAAAAATATATTTATTATGCAACCGGCGAGACGATTGAGCGCATTGATAAATTGCCGAAAACGGAACTTGTCCGGGATCAAGGTTATGATATTCTGTATTTCACGGATGACGTTGATGAATTTGCGATCAAAATGCTCAGGGATTACGATGGCAAGGAATTCCGCAATGTTGAATCAAGCGATCTCGGTTTAGAAGATGAAGAGATGAAGAAAAAAGCCGAAGAAGATGATCAAGCATATAAAGCTCTTTTCAGTGATATGAAAAAAGTATTGGGCGATAAAGTCAAAAATGTCAAGGCATCCCGCCGCCTCAAGACGCACCCGGTTTGTTTTGCAACCGAAGGAGAAATTACAATTGAAATGGAAAAAGTGTTGCGTTCCATGCCGAATAACCCGGGAGTCAAGGCGGAAAAAGTGCTGGAGATTAATACGAATCATGAAGTCTTTAAAGCACTGCAGGCCGTCCATGGAACAGATAAAGAAAAATTCGAGCTTTATACGAACATTCTGTACAACCAGGCCTGCCTGATTGAGGGACTGCCGCTGGAAGATCCCGTTCAATTTACACATGATGTATGTAAAGTCATGGTTCCTTAAACGATTTGCCCCAGAACATGGGGCTTTTTTTATTCGTAAAACGGTTTGTGAGCAACGTACTTTATATTGGAATTTCTATATAAATATAGTAAAATAAATATGGGGACATAAATTTATATCCGATACCCCCCTCGGGAAAAGATAGAGCTTATCATGTTAAGTTATTGATTATTTTCGAGTAAATGTAAGCGCTTTAAATTATAAAAGAGGGGGCTCCAACGATGGCAAAGCTAAAGCGGGTTGTTTCCAGATGTGCCTATTGTAATTCCCATTATGTTGTCAGTCAGTCTACAGCCAGGTTTTGGAGAAATTGGTGTAGTAAAGAATGTGAAGAATTGTATAAAAAAGTCGTGGAAAAACTCGGGAAAACATCTTGAGTTTGGAATAAAATTTGGAAGTTTACGGTTTCGCATTTGAAGGCGAAACCGTTTCTTTATGCTTTGATTTCTATTGTTCGTTATTCGTTTATTTTAATTTTTCGACATGAACGATGGAGTATTTCGCTTCAGTAAGCTCTTTGATGATTACATCCACCGTTTCTTTTTCTGTTTGTTCCGGTAGAGTTAACACGATTTGTCGGACAAAATCTTCACTGTATAAGGTGATTAAAGTTTGAATGGAGGAATACTTGCTGACGATTTCAGAAATTCTTTTCAATGTATTCTGGAAATCATATGTTCCGATCGTAATTGAATAGCCTTTTGCTCGCACTCCGAAGGCATCTTCAGCCACGTCCATCACAATGGAATGGGTTAATATACCGACAAATTCATCGTCTTCATCCAGGACGGCTAAAAAGGGTAATTTCCGGATTGTGAAAAAGATGCGAAAAAACGGATCATGTTCATGAACGAAGTCCTTATTATTTTTCGCTATGTTTGTAACCGGATCTTCCAGAGAACCTTTATACTTGTACGTGTCAATTTCATATACGTTTCCTACGAAGTATGTTTTACTTTTGTCCAAAATTGGCACACAGCGAAAACCCGTTTTTTCTAGAAACTCGCGAGCTTCTAATATGGAAAAATCTTCGGTTACATATTTTACGTCAGATTTTTGAATATAGTGGTTTTTGATTATCAAACGAATCCCTCCCTTCCAACCTCTTTGTTATATATATTTACAACTCCATTAACATATGAAATTCTTGCGGAAATGTTAATAAAATAGTCAAAAATGAAATAAATTTATTCTTTTGCTTATATAGGGAACGAAAAATAGGCACACTCTGAATGAATTGGCGGAAATCGGTTGGATTTTCAGAGAAATAAGGTAATATAAGGGAGAGAATACTTTTAGTGAAGGATGAAAGTATGGAACTATTCATAACACTTGCTATTTTAATCGCCGCGATTGTTCTCTTTGTCACAAATAAAGTCCGGCCGGATTTAGTGGCGCTCATGGCGTTATCAGGACTTCTACTTAGCGGTATTTTAAATATTCAAGAAGCTTTAGCCGGATTTGCCAATCCGACCGTGATCATGCTTGCCGGTTTATTTGTTGTCGGTGGGGGAATTGTGCGCAGTGGACTTGCCGATCAAGCCGGTCAATTGTTATTAAAATATGCCGGAAATAAAGAAACCCGTCTATTTATTCTTATCATGCTCGTCGTTGCCATTGTCGGCTGTTTTATCAGTAATTCAGGAACGGTCGCCATCATGTTACCGATTGTGATGAGTCTGGCGGCCAATATGAAAAATAGTCCTGCAAAATATTTAATTCCGTTAGCATACGGGGCCAGCTTTTCCGGCTTAATGACTCTAATTTCGACCCCGACCAACCTGGTCATCAGTCAAGTTTTACAAGATTATGGCTTCCCGAAGCTAGGATTTTTCACAATCACACCGCTTGGAATTATCGCTTTTTCTGCGGGGTTAATTTATTTACTGTTAGTCAGAAATACGTTACTTCCCAAAAAAGGAAGGAAAACATTTGTTAAGCGGCCATCGAAAACACCGGATCAATTGCTTCATCAGTACAATCTGGAAAAGCGGATTCATCGCATTTTTGTTCCAGCCCATTCGCCGCTTGTGAAGAACAAACTAAAAGACCTGCATTTACCGGATGAATACAGCTTGTTCGTATTGAAAATCGAGCGGAAACAACATGAAGGACTTCATCTTTTACCAGGAGCGCTGGAGCAAAAAATGGCCGGACCTGACAGTACGATCGAGGCAGAAGATATTTTATACATCCAGGGCCCGGTTGATCAAGTGAATAAATTCGTGTTTGATTATCAATTAGATTACTCTCCCCATTCGGAAACGGAACAACTCGTTTCCAAAACGATCGGGATTGTCGAAGTATTATTGACACCAAATTCCAGTTTGATTAATCGCTCTGTAACAGAATCGGGTTTTCGAAAAAAATATAATTTGAATGTCATCGGGGTAAATCGCAAAGGGCAATATTTACTCAAAGATGTATCCCAGCTGCGCCTCCGTTTTGGCGATGCGTTGCTTGTACAGGGATACTGGAACGAACTAGAATTTTTAGCCCAAGATACACGTGATGTCGTTGTCGTTGGACAACCGCAAGAATTTGCAGGTCTGGCTGCAGCGAGCGGAAAGGCACCGGTTGCGTTAGCGATTTTAATCGGGATGATTATTCTCATGATTTTGGATATTTTTCCACCCGTTGTTCCGGTCATTCTTGCTGCGATGGCGATGATTTTTACCGGATGTCTCCGTAATATGGATGACTTTTATTCGCAAATCAATTGGGAAAGCATCGTTTTAATCGCTGGGATGTTGCCGATGGGTACCGCTCTTGAAAAAACCGGGGGAATGGCATTAATAGCAGAAACGCTCATTGAAACTTTAGGAGATTACGGTCCGCTCGCCGTTCTGGCCGGAGTGTATGTTGCAACGGCATTCATCGGACAATTTATGAGCAATACGGCGACAGCTGTCCTGTTTGCGCCGATTGCCATAAATGCCGCCATCGAGTTAGGTGTAAATCCGCTAACCTTCGCCATGGCGGTCGCTTGCGCCGCGGGAATGCCTTTTGCCAATCCGATTGCTTCCCCGACGAATGCACTCGTCATGACAGCAGGAGGCTTTAAATATAGTGATTTTTTAAAAACCGGTTTACCGTTAATGGCGATCATGTTTGTCATCATGATGATCGTGATTCCGATAATCTATCAATTTTAAATGATGCGATATAAGTTTGTTCATTCTTCGGCTAAACTGAGGTGATTGTATCGGTAGATGACGAAAGAAGCAAACGTCATTTGCCAGCATACTATTTTTTAAAAACTACAAATGAAATACTGAACATTTGCACAAAAAATGTCCACAAGGCTGATCCGCATTATTTGTGGTCGGAAGATTGATTATAGAGGAGGGCTAGCCAGTTTTGGCTAGCTTTCATTGGTTTATCATCTTTTCATCTATAAAATCTATCATTTTCAGGATGACGAATCATGCCAGATGCCAAGTAGGGAATAACGGATTTAATATATTTTTCAGGTTCAATTTTTTCGCTATTCCGCCGCCATTCTTCGGAAGCACCATATACCCCCCAGCTTAACATGATCGCCAATGTTTGCAGTGTTTGTTCATTGTCATTTTTATATTGATTTTTCAAGACCCTGTAAAAAATCACCTCTAATTGGTCGCGAATGATGCGGGCGATGATATCTTCGTATCCTCGATAACAGCGGTTATGGATCGACATTTGAAAATCGGTAATCGCGAGGAAAATATTCACAATCATTTCTTCATTTAGTTCACTCTCACGGTACGGCCTGCTACTTAAATTGACCGATAATACTTCAAACAGTGATTTCTCTAATAAATCATAAATATCTTCAAAATGATAGTAAAACGTGGAGCGGTTAATCATTGCCGCTTCCGTTATATCCTTTATCGTAATATCTTTAAATTCCTTCTTTCGGGAAAGATCAATGAAGGCTTCCATAATCATTTTGCGGGTGCGAACGACGCGGATATCGGTTTTGCTTGGCGACATTTTATTCCTCCTGATTTCAAGTCAGTTTATCCAAAGGTTGTACAAGCAAAATGCAATGATAATAATCGATGTTGTTTTTACTATTATTGATGACAATGCACTCAGAAGTCAATTCTGACAATTTACAAAATAATTTAACCACAATAAGAAGAATGAGGGATATTTTGCGATTTAGAGAAAAGTGGTTAGGAAAAATTTTCACAAAAAGAAACCCTGAGGTAACACCCAGGGTTATACAATACATTCGCTTTCGTAATCTTCACTGAATTTTTACATAGTACTTTTCGCCGAGCAGTTCCTCTTCTTCGTACATACCCGGAGCTAAATTTTCTTTTATGAATGTAGCGAGCTCCGCTGGTTGGAGATCATACATCACTTCAATTTCCTTTGCGAAGAGGAGTTTCTCTTTTTCCAGTAAGTTCTCCAGGGATGGTGGTGTTTTCGGCTTTAAGTCTTCATTTTCTAAAAGGCGTGATAAACCGGCGATATAATTAACTAAAGGACGACTGCCAACGATTTTTACTGCTTTATTGTTTTCGTTTAACATGATGATTGTCGGGAACCCCCGAACACCGAGCTCGGCTGCTAGTTTGAAGTCTTGCTTTAATAAGTCTTCTCCAACTTCACTCTCTGCCTCTTTAATGATTTCTTCACCATCAAGTCCCAGGTCATTCACGATTTCAGTTAATACTTGTGACTCACCAATATTTTGATTAAAGGCAAAGAGGGCTTCTCTTGCACGACGTAAAAATTCATCTGCTTTTTCATTGCCATAATGGTTTTGAACCACTTTATAGACACGTGAAGGTGGATAGGACGACTGAACGGGATTATCAATCATAAGCGATCCATCAATCGGCATTCTCGTGAATTTACCGACCTCACGCCAATGCCCAGCGACATCTTTTGGACTAAAGATGCCATTTCCCGGATCTACCGGTCCACCATCCCATTTTTCCAGCAATCCGCCCATTACCGTGTGGAAGTTAAGGTAATGTCCGTACTGTTCTTTAAAACGCCGCAAGACAGGTTCCAATCCCCAGCAATGCGAGCAAATCGGATCGGTGACATAATATAGATCGATTTTTTTCTGCTGTTTCTGCAGGTCAATAACCTTAAATTCCTCTTCTCCTGCTACACCGCATACTCCCGTTTCTAAATCGCAAATCATGTTATTTTTGGTTACCAACTGAATCACCCCTACATAGCTTTTTTCTTACCTGTATTTTAGTTGATCTAAAAAAGATTTGGTACCAATAGTTTTGCTGATTTGTCGGATATCCAACAAATCGGAAAAATTGTTTAAAAACTACGGTTAATACTTGCTTGTAAATGATGCTGTATTTTCATTGAAAATCGTTCAATCGTTATAATTTAATTGATTTCAGGAAAAAGCGGTACGAGGAACTTTAAACGTTCATAATAGTTCAATCAAATATCGGATTTTGAGGAATTAAGAAAGCAATATGAAATTGAAGCATATGAACATGTGTTCTATAATGAGTGAAACGATATCCAAGAGATTTCAGATGGGATTGAATCACGGAAATATCTCCCATAATAAGAAGGAATTTTTTATAATGATAATAATAGTTGTCCTGAACGAAAGCGGGGGCAATTTTGTAAAAGGAGGAGTTGTATGTTTAAATTTATCCATTGCGCCGACCTCCATTTAGATAGTCCATTAAGGGGGCTTGCGGAAAAGCCGGATGCACCGGTAGAGGAAATCCGTCAAGCATCTCGAAGGGCACTCGGGAATTTGGTCAATTTAGCGCTGGAAGAAAATGTGCAATTCGTACTCATCGCGGGCGATGTATACGATGGTGATTGGCAAGATTATTCCACCGGTCTATTTTTTAATGCGCAAATGAATCGGTTAAAGGAAAAAAACATTCCGGTCTATTTTATTCGCGGGAATCACGATGCAGCGAGTGTCATCACCCACCGTCTCGTTTTACCGGATAATGTGTTCGAGTTTTCCGTGGATCGGCCGGAGACGAGATTAATAGAGGGTTTACAAGTGGCCATTCATGGACAGGGCTATAAACAGCGCGATGTTTGGGAAAATTTAAGTCTCCATTACCCGGATCCGGTTCCCGGATACTTCAATATCGGTTTGTTACATACTTCATTAGAAGGACAGGAAGGGCATGCGAGTTATGCGCCTGCCAAAGCAGACGAACTGATTCAAAAAGGTTATGATTACTGGGCATTAGGCCATATTCATAAACGACAAATTATCCATGAGAATCCGTATATTGTGTATCCCGGAAATATACAGGGACGCCATATTAAAGAAACTGGCAATAAAGGCTGTACCCTCGTGACCGTAAATGGTGATACCGTCACGATTGAACATAGAAGTCTTGACGTGTTACGTTTTTATGAATGTGAAGTCGATCTTACCGGAATCGAAGATGATTATGATTTAAGTGCAACCGTTGAAGAGAAGTTAGTCGATCTCGTGCAAGCCAATCCCGGGATACCTCTTGCCGTCCGCGTAATCTTAACCGGCAGTACGAGTCTTCACCGGGAGTTTTTAAACGATGAGGAGCGTTATTTTAATGAAATCGTCAATGCGGCGAACATGGCAAGCGACCAAATTTGGATTGAAAAGGTAAAATTTCACACGACTTTACCGAAAGGGCAGACCATTTTTACCATGCAAAATGATGCCTTATCAAAACTTTTAAACGATGATCGTTTACATGATGAAGAATTTCTCAACGAGTTATTAGCTTCAATAAAAAAAGTGCAAAAAAAACTTGGACCTTATTTGAAACAGGAAGATGCACTCGTTATTGAATCAATTGATGATCTCAAGCCAGTTGTGCAAGATGCCCGGGATGTATTATTAGGTAGTTTGTTGAAAGGAGGCTCATGATGATGCGATTCCGGCAGATCAACATTGAGTCGGTCGTAAACTATGATGATTTTCAACTCGATTTTGGTGAAAAAGAGACGGGTCTGCATATTATTTACGGTCCGAATGAAACGGGAAAAAGTACACTTTTACAAGTGTTAATCGATATTTTATTTGGCGGAAAAGCCGATGCAAATTTGTACCATTCAAAATCGCGAATCAGTGCGTTACTCGACCATCAGGGAGACCTTCATCCGGTTCACCGGAAGAAACGGTATAGTAAAATCGAAATCGATAAAAACAGGGAAAGTTTGACTGATGACGAAATTTTGGAATTGTTAGGGGGATATACGAAAGAGCAATTTCAACTGTTATTCGGTTTCGACCATGACCGTCTCCGGGACGGAGGCGAAAGCCTGTTACAATCGAAGGGACAAGCCGGGATCTCCTTATTTGAAAGTGGTGGTGGACTTCAATACTTACAAAAATTACTTACAGAACTATCCGATCGTTCCAGAGAACTGCTCGATCCGTCTTTTAAGTCTAATAGCGCGCGAAAAATCAATAGAGCGTTGCGAGCATACAATGAGGCGATGCAAACTGTCCGGGATGTAAGCTTACGTGGTGATTATTACCAACGGCTGCGGACGGAAATAGAGGAAAAAAGACATCGTGTGAATGCATTGCGAGAACAAAAAGAGCAACTTCAATTAGAAATTCGGAAACTAGAACGAATCAAACGAACGAGAAACATTGTTGTAAGTCTTGAGGAATTGCGGGCAGCGTTCACTTCCCTGGAAAATGTTGAGGTTTTACCGGAGGATCTTGATGAACGAATCCCTACCAGCATTCAGCAGTTGAATGGTGAAAGAGCGAATTTAAAAAATTTGACGGAACAGAAAAATGATCTTGTGACTGATATCGACTCTTTACACATAGATGAAAATGTTTTAGATCACAGGGAGGAAATCCAATCACTGAATGAGGAAGTCAGACAGTTTTCCACTCGGAAAAACGAGGAAATTCCGGCAGACGAGCTGCAATTAGAACAAAAAACAGCAGAAGCTAAGGCAATATTGAAGGGCCTGGCACCGGGCGTTCCTTTTTCCCAGGCGGAAACGCTACGGATTCCATTTATCGACGAGGAAGAAATTGTGCAATTAGCCAATGAAATCAATGATTTACAAACAAGTTATCAAAACTTAATGGATCGTTTAAAAGAAGAACAGTCGGAACTGAGAAAAAAAGAAGATGAACTCAAACAACTTGGTTCAGTCAATGATGGGACTGCCCTGAACTTATTGCTCCGCGAAATTCAGCGCGCTGGGGATATCGAAAAAATATTAGAGAATAAAGAAAGGGAATTGAACCGTAAAAGACAGGAAATTGAAGGGAAATTACAGCAGCAATCATTGTGGACAAACGATGCTGTCGAGTTGAAAAACACCCCGCTGCCATTACTGGAGACGATCGAGTTTTACCAAAATCAATGGCAAGATTTTGAAAAGGAACTGGTGGATTTACAGGAAAAATTAAATAGCACGAATGATGAATTACGAAGAACGATACGCCAATTGGATGAGATTGATTTATCCGGTAAAGTACCGGTAGAAGAAGAGTTGCTGGATGTAAGGGAGAAAAGGGATTACGGCTGGCAGCTCATTAAAAAAGTTTGGCTGAAGGGAGAAAAGATTGAAGAGAAAGTTAAAGAATTTGCCGCCGACAAACCTCTCGCTGTGGCTTACGAACAATTCGTCGAACAGGCAGATGAAATTGCGGATGTCATGCGCAAGCAATCGGATCGGTCCGCCCAGCGTGCCCAGCTCTTATTAAAGAAAAAACATCTGGAAGAAGAAATTCGGCACGTCCAGGATAACATTGCCGCAAGACGTGAGGAATTTGCCCAACTCCAGGAGGATTGGCTAAAAGAATGGGCCCCTTGTGGAATTCATGCGAAACAGCCAGCGGAAATGCATGATTGGTATATGAAGTTTTACCAACCGATGATGACTGGTTTGGACGAATTGCAAATGTTAGAAACAGAATATTCTAGTCTTTATGAACAAAAGACCGAATACGAACAGCGCCTGAAAAATGAACTGAAAACAATTGGTGTAGAAGTTCGTGAACAATTTACGATCAATCATCTTATTCAAATTGCCGAAGAAACGATTGAAGAAATTGACAGTCAACGCAATCGGGCCCGATATGTACAGGATACGATTAAAGAAATGAAAGGAAAGCTTGGCGAACAAAAGCGCAATCTGGACCAGATTGAAAAACAGATTGCGGAGAAAAAACAAATGTGGGAGCTTTTGCGGATGAAACACCCGCAACTGCCCGAAAACCCGGAAATCGCCCCGGCCTATATCGAACAGTTACGCAAATTGTTTTCTCTCATTGACGAGGTCAACCGGAAGCGGGCAGAAATTGACCGGAAAAAAGAAGCTGTCCAGCAATTTGAAGAGCGAGCGAAAAAACTTGCCGAACATCTTCAGGAAGATCTCGCTGCATTCCTTTCTTACGAGCATTTTGTCCGGCATTTGCGCGATCGGCTCGGACGGGCTAATGAAGTCAAAAGTAATCAGTTACGGATGCAAGAGGAATTACAAAAATTAGAAGAAGCCATTGCCCAACAAAACAGACAGGTGAACCGCCTGCAGGAGGAAATCGATCGCTATCTTGCTAAATATCATTGTCAAAATGAGGATGAGCTTCTCCGCCTTGTCGAAAAATCAAAAGAATATAAAAAACTAGAAGGGGAAATCAAGACAAAGGAGCGGCTCCTCAAAGAAGCGGGGGATCATTTACCAATCGCACAGTTAGAACATGAAGTAAAAGATGCCCCGAATGAAGTCATAGTAGATGAACGGTTAAACGAATTAAATCAGGAATTGAAACAAATTGATGAGACGTTCACAAAAGAAAATCAAAACCTCGGTGAGCTCGTTCATGAAATCAATCAGCTGGATGGCAGTGATACTAAAGCGGCGGATATTGCTCAACAGGCAGAGACGTATCTGTCAGAAGTCGACCGTCACTGGCACGAATATTTGCGCGTGGAAGTGGCGAAACAGTTGTTACAGAAGACGATTGATCGTTTCCGGGAAGAAAATGAATCAACCGTGATTCGGAGGGCAGGAGAGTATTTCCAAAAACTTACATTACATGCGTATCAAGGGCTGGCCATAGAATACGAAGATATGGACCCTTATATTGAAGCCCTTCAAGCATCCGGGGAAAAATTGCTCGTCCAGGAGTTAAGTGATGGCACACGGGATCAACTGTATTTGGCCTTGCGTCTAGCCTTTATCGACCAGCATTTTGATTCCAATCAGCCGCTCCCGCTCATCATGGATGATATTTTGGTCAATTTTGATGATCACCGTTCGAAAGCTACATTACAGGTGTTAGCGGAACTGGCAGAAAAAACGCAAATCATATATTTTACCCATCATCTGTCGATCGTGGAAATTGGACAGAACCTACCGAATACAAAGATTCACAATCTAGAAATCCTTAAAGAAGAAGCAGTCAGCCGTTAGGAAAATTGGAGTCCTGTCGCCTGTTTACAGGACTCTGTTTTTTTATAATCGTATATTGAACTAAACGTTTTCAATTGCTTTACATTAAATTTACAGAATAATAGCAATTGGTAAACAAAATAAAAATCATTATGTGCTATTGTTATTCATAGAATGAAACATGTTTGCTGCAAGTTCGCAACTTTTTTATCCGACATCCATTTTTATATGAAAAGTGAATTTTTTAAAGGAAGTTCAGTCGTTTTGTGTAATTTATTATCAAGTATTGGACAAAATCAATTTTTCAAACATAACCTGGAGGGTTCAATCGTGAAAGGGTCGATTGTTATCCCGATTCCATCGGCT
Source organism: uncultured Bacillaceae bacterium (assembly GCA_937951955.1). GTDB lineage: Bacteria > Bacillota > Bacilli > Bacillales > Caldibacillaceae > CALGAD01. Next base: position 10,145 of record CALGAD010000060.1, on the reverse strand, counting down.
TCACAAAAGGCGAAAAACAGGGGAGAAAAGGAATACGGGATTTACCGGGCGCAAATTGAAGTGGATCAGGTGTATGAGCAGCTCGTTATTTCCTTTTATGGTAATAAGATTAAATGGTTTACTTGTATTGTGTATGATCAGAATGATGAAATACGCGGGCAAGTGGTGCAAACGAATAAAAAACCGCTGGAGCGGCTTTTTATCGGCAGGGAAGAACAGTTTAATTCAGCAACATCCAAACCTGGGTTGATTGCTCCTGGAGTTTGGAAGTTAGAATTTGAAATACTTCACAACCCTCAAGAAGCGATTCAAGTCGAAGTGAAATATGAATTGCGTAAAAAAGGGGAAGTAGCGAACGATTATTTACCGCAGCAACAAAATATTTATAAGCATCCACCGTTACAAAAGACGCAAAAGAGATGGTATAAAGGCGATTTTCATACCCATACCCAATATAGTGATGGTGCCATGACCCGGGAGCGCAATCTGGAAATGGCAGCACAGCAAAAATTAGATTTTTTTGTTGCAACCGAACATAACATAACGCCCCATTTTTGGCCCAAAAATGAGGCGGTTGTTCCCTTTCCCGGTGTAGAACTAACAACGCCGAAGGGACATGCGAATTTCTTACTTATTCATCGGCCGATTTTTTCTAATTGCTCTCTCAGTGACATGTATAGTGAAAAGGGCGTGAGCAAAATTATCGAGCGGAACCAGGATAACGGCTTGTTTTCTATTAATCATCCATTTTTAAAACCGTGGGCATGGGAATTGCATGAAACGAAGATAGAAGTGATTGATTCCCTGGAACTTTGTAATGATCCGACATATATCGATAACCCGCAAGCAACGGAACAAGCTTTATCTTTCTGGTCGTTTTTATTAAACGAGGGCTACCGGATTACCGGTATTGGAGGTTCGGACAGCCACATATTGCCGGAAGAAAAATATCCGTATGCGAGTGAACCATCTTTAATCGGTGATCCCGCCACGTATGTTTATGCGGAAAGTTTGACAGCGGAAGCGTTGAAGGATGGTATCCGATCCGGTCATGTGATTATCAGCAGAGATGGATTTATCGATATACAAGTAAAAGGAGAGTCATTGTTACCTGGTGACACCCTTACAAAGAGTTCCGGGGAATTAACCGTTCAATTGGAGAGAGGAGAAGATTCGCTCATTCAATGGGTAGTGGACGGGCAAATTGTCCAAATTGATTATGGAAAGGAATCGACTTATATCTATCATTTTGCCGAGAATAGCTACCATTGGGTTCGGGCCGATGTACGTGATCGCAAGAATCGCTTCATTGGCACTACGAATCCTTTCTACTGGGGGACAAAGCAACCACAATTGATAACATGGGGAGAGGCAGTTTATGAATGGAATAGACAATAAGGCAGTTTTATTCGATAAAGATGGAACATTGATCGAATATAATACGATCTGGCCGGATGCAGTAAGGAAGATGATTCCACTTTTTCGTGCACAATTTTCTGTTAAAGATGATATTACTGACAGAGATATTTTAAGAAATCTCGGATTAGAAAATTACAAAGTGAATGATTCATCGGCAATCGCATCCGGAACTACTCGGGATATCGCTCACGTATTAACATCTGCATTGGCCAATAATGATGAAGATGTCCTTCCCTTCGTTCAGAACTATTTTTATCAATATACGGTAGAAAAAAAGGAGCAAATTCTATCGATCGGGAATGTGAACCGGTTGTTTATGAGATTAAAGGCAGAAGGGTTTACCATCGGGATTGTGACGGCTGACGATTATCATTCCACAGTATTTACAATGAAACATTTAGAAATTGAGCATATGATCGATTTTTTAGCTACCGGTGACCGTTATCCGGCAAAACCAGCAACAGATGCTATGGAATCCTTTATTTGTGAATCCCAGATCCCTGCAGAGCGGATTCTATTTGTAGGGGATTCGGTTGTAGATATGCAGTTTGGGAAACATTGTCGAAAAGGCATTGCTGTCTTATCCGGCGTTGGTGAAGAAAAACATTTGCGGCAGTATACTGATGCCGTATACCCGACAATACACGACATCCCTTATGAACACTATTTTGATTGAACGGTTTCTAAATATCAGGAAATAAACGGATAAGTGTTAAAAATATCTATTTAAGAACGAATCCTAGTTATTTTAATATAGTGCTTACGATGTGAATTAACCAGCAACTTTCAAATGTTGATGAGAAAATACGGGAAGATATGACTAAACAAATACTGAAAAATATGTTATGTTAATTAAGGGAAGAGGTGATGGTTATTGTGTTATATTAATCTAAAACACTCAATAATATATCACCCAGTACATATTCGTACGCATAAAATGTTATCCTTTTTGTTCAAATTGACTGCTCTTTTCAATTTATTAATTATGATTTCGAAGGCATTCGCTTTCGAAATTTTTGCTTTTACCGAAACGGGAGTTAAGCAAAGGATGGACAGGATTGCTCATAAAGAGAGGAAAAGATTTGGTTTAATTTCAAAGCAAAGATCCCCGTTCTTGGGAAACTGTTTTCTACAAATTATGGATTTGTTTCCCGGCTTTTCCCATTATTGGAAGATTGAGGGAAGGCTATGAATAATAAAGCAAATTTCTGGCAAATTCTTCTCTTTGTAGCAATCCCATGCATTCCCCTGCTAATCTTCTGGATTATCCCGTTATTCGTTTCCGTCTGGTTAAGTTTTACGAACTGGGATTACATCAGTCCCACTTATGAATATGTCGGTCTTGATAACTATATAAAATTATTAAAGGATGCATCTTTTCTACAAGCATTGCTCAATACACTGTTTTTTACCGCTGGAACGGTCATACCGACGATTGTTTTTGGGTTTATTTTCGCAGTCATGTTGAACCGGTTACGCCGAAATGTCGTCTTTTTACAAGGTCTCATGTTTGCCCCATGGATTACACCGATGATCGGCATGTCCATTGTCTGGTCCTGGATGTTCGATCCACAAGTCGGACCGATTAATCAATTTTTTAGTTTGCTAGGATTGCCAAAACTCAATTGGCTTACTGACTCCGATACAGCCATGTGGGCAGTGATCATTGTGACAGTTTGGAAAAATATCGGCTGGGCAATGCTGTTTTTTTCTGATGCTTTAACAAAGATTCCTCAGGATCTCTTTGAAGTAGCGGATATTGAAGGAGCGAGCCTTTTGGCTAAAGTTCGCTATATTTTAATCCCCCTTGTATCGCCAACCACATTGTTTTTGTTTATCATTTTATCTTTAGATTCACTGCAAGCGTTCGATCAAATCAATGTCCTGACTCAAGGTGGCCCTGCTGGTAGTACAAGAACATTATTATATTTGTATTATGAATTTGCATTCCAGCAGTTTAATATGGGAACGGCTACTGCTGTCGCTGTTTTAATCCTCATTATCTCCGCAATCTTATCATTTTTATCCATGAAAATATCCAAAAAATACGTTTACTATTAGAGGTGGATTGGATGGCTAAAACCTATACCATGGAAAAGACCATCCTGTTTATCATATTGCTTTGTATCGGTCTTTTTATGTTCTATCCGATGGTTTGGATGATTCTTAGTTCACTAAAAACAACGGACGAAGTTTTGGGAAGCTCGATGACTTTTTTACCGAGTGACCCGCAATGGTCCAATTTTCCTCGTGCTTTAGAGGCTGCCCCGTTTTTACGATTTTTATGGAATAGTTTCTTCACTGCGAGTGTGATCGTTTTAGTCCAGTTATTTTTGTCAAGTTTATTGGCCTATGCTTTATCTCATATGGAATTCAAAGGACGACATGCACTTTTCATGATTGTTTTAAGTACATATATGCTTCCAGGAGCGGCTACCTATGTACCGAGTTATGTCATTATCGCACGCATGGGATTGATGGATTCATTAAACGGCATTATCGTTTCCAATCTGGCGAATGTTTTTACGATCTTTTTGTTGCGGCAAAATTTCCTAAAAGTTCCACGAGAATTGATAGAAGCCGCTCGTGCTGATGGGGCATCGGAATGGCTGATCTTATGGCGAATTGTCGCACCGCTTTCGAAAAATGCCATGATCAATGCGTCCATTTTGAGTTTTATCGGTAATTTCAATAATTATTTATGGCCATCCTTGATTACGAAGAGTGAGGAAAACTATTTAATTTCTGTCGGTTTAAATCGATTTTTTAGCACTCAAGGTACATTTGCAGATACTTTTCCATTACTCATGGCTGCAACTGCACTTTCAGTAGTCCCTCTATTACTAGTTTATTTTATCCTGCAAAAATACTTTATTGGCACCGTCAGTACTTCTGCGGGAATAAAGGGTTAATAGTTGAAAAGTTTAATAAAAAACTATGATCAAAGGAGATGGTAATTCGAATGAAAAAGCTAAAGCTTCTTTCATTACTCGTTTTACTAATCTCTTTCTTATTTGCCTGTTCCAGTAATTCTTCAACAACAGAAGGCTCTGAAGGTTCGTCGAATGGAGACGGACCGGTAGAAATCGAGTTTTGGTATGGTCTCGGTTCCGTTGCCGGTGAAACGATGCAAGCGATTATTGAAGAGTTCAATCAATCACAAGATGAAGTGGTCGTAAAAGGCGTACAGCAGTCCGATTATGATGAAACTTGGCAAAAAGTACAGGCGGCTTTAGCCGCGCAGGATGCACCGGCTGTCTTCCTCGGCGATATAGATTTAGCCCATGCTTATGGTGGAGATGACGGTATTTTAGAACCTTTAGATGATTATATGAGTGGAGATGATTTTAATAGAGACGATTTCCTTCAAGTATTTTTAGAACCAGCCATCTATGAGGGGAAAGTATATGCACTTCCCGCTTATGGTACAACACAGATCATGTATTATAACAAAAACATATATCAAGAAGCTGGAGTAGATCCGGATGAAGCATTTGCTTCCTGGGAAAATTTGGCTGAAAGCTCAAAAATCATCCAGGAAAAAACCGATGCCGAATATGGACATATGATTATGTGGGGGAATGGTAACTTAATCGATATGGCCTTAAGTAATGGTGGGAAATTCCTCAGTGAAGATGGAAAAACAGTCTTGATCAATTCGCCAGAGTGGGTAGAAGCGTGGGAATTTGCCCGGAAACAAATTCATGAAGAAAAAGCGATGGGTATTATCACCGGTGGACAGGGCTGGGAATATTGGTATAAAACGATTGACCACGTAATGACTGGCAAAGCCGGCAGTTATACCGGTTCTTCGGGAGACCGGGGAGATTTAGATTTTTCATTCATTGACGCCCGAGAACAGCCCGGTATGAACGGCAACGAACCAAAGCCAGTGGCAAATGGCATCTATTTGTTCATTCCTAAAGCAAATGATCAAAAAATAAAAGATGCCGCATTTAAATGGATTGCCTATTTTACAAGTCCCGAGGTGCAAGCCCAATGGTCGATGAAAATCGGTTATATCCCGGTACGCGAATCGACGAATGATGTAGCAGAATACAAGCAATTTGTAGAAGAAAATCCTTATGCTGCTGTTCCTTATCAGCAGGCTTTACATGCATCACCTCGCTTTATCGATCCAACGGGAACGAAAATTTGGGATGTGTTATCGGTAGCTGCTGATAAACTAGAATTAGAAAATATGCCGGCTCAAGAAGTATTGGATGAAGCACAAAAAGCTGCACAACAAGCACTGGATGAGGTAAATCAATAATGATAGATCAAGATCAGAGAAATAAGAAGGAGAGACTGAGGTGTCTCTCCTTTTTCATTGTTTTCGAATGGCTTCATATTATTTTTACTGGTGAAAGCTTAAAATATAGAGGAAATATTTTGCGATTTTTTAACCTGCTATTATATGATATTAACAAACTTATTTTTGGAGGAAGAATCATGGAACAAACGAAAGATGGGCAAATCATTGTTGTGGAGAAAGCTGTCCCGAAGGATGTCCAAAGAATTATTGAAATTTGCAGCAAAGGATACGCCTATACGGTTAGAAATAATCGGAATCAAGAAATTGCCAAAAAGGCAATCCAGGAATATTACAATGAAGAACGGGTATTAAGAGAGATAAAAGAGACAAATGAAAAATGGAACGGCTATATCGTTGCCCGCGTGGATGGAAAGGTTGTGGGTGCTGCAGGAGGGGGATTATGGGAAACTGGTGTCGGTATCATTTATGTGATCTATCTTGATTTAAACTATCTCCGCCAGGGAATCGGCAGCCGGCTTATCCACTATTTGACCGAACAGCAGGTACAACTAGGAGCCATAAAACAGCAAGTATCGGTCCTTACCGTCAATGATTTAGGTCAGAAATTTTATCATGCCTTAGGCTTTCGCAAACTTTATGAAAGAAAACATCCTACCGATCATGAATATAATTCATATATTCTGGAGCGCAGCATCCAATAATTCGGTTTGAAAAGTGCAGGGGTTGTTAATCTTTTTTCAAAACTGCACTTTTTTTATTTTAATCCTTCGTGCAGTAAGTTGAGTCGTATTAATATTTTAGTATATTATAATATTATAAATAATATGGGAATTATATAAAAAAAGATTTTGTGAAATTCTGAAGTGTTTTTGGGGGTGAGGAGAATTAATAAAAATGCCAAATTGCTTTTTTTAGGAAGGCTGACATCCACTTTTGGTGATAGTATTTATCGCATCGCAGTGATTTGGCATGTATATTACTTGACGAATGACACATTTTATACCGGACTGGCAACCGCTTTTACGATGGTGCCAAAAGTGTTTAACTTTCTGTTTGGCCCGTGGGTGGAATATCATAACAAGCATAAAATATTAAAGGGATCCCAATTTATTCAGTTTTTCTTAATGCTGATAATCCCTGTATCCTTTTACTTCGGTCTCGAAAATGTATGGATCATTCTTTTAGTGATTGCTTGTATTTCCTTTCTGGAAAATATTCAAGGAACAGCGGAAATCGCTATTGTTCCGCAACTAATGCAGAAGGAAACGATACCGAAATATAATTCATTAATCAACACCTGTCAAGAAGTCATTGACTTATCCATGAAAGGTGTATTTGGCTTAATCATATTGTTTATCAGTATTGAATCTCTATATCTGTTTAATGCAGTTGCTTTTTTACTAGCGGCAATATTTTTCACGTTCATCCAGTACCCTTTAAAAAATAAGCCAGCACAAAAATTCCAGTTGCAAAAATATAAAGCTGATTTAATTGCCGGGGTTAAATATTTAGTGAAACCTTCCTTTATTTTTCTGTTATTGCCATTTTTTGTATATAACTTTTTTGCCGGTCTGACTTCAGCCGTTTTACCCGAATTTGTTGATGATAAAATCGGTTTACACGCATATAGTTTATTTTTATTAAGTGCTGGAATCGGTTCTGCAACTGGATCGATCTTATCGTACAGGTTATCGAAATACTCGATCAAAACTTTAATGACAATATTTCCTTTCGTCAGTTTTGTTTTTTACCTTCTAAGTGTGTTGGTGGATCATGGTGTGCTATCGATGGTTTTATATGGTTTTGCCAATATTCCAATTGGAATCATCAATGTGTATATCGTTAGTTACATCCAAACGACGGTATCAGTCGATTTGTTAAGTAGGGTTGTATCGGTTCTTGACAGTTTTTTAGTCACAACAATTCCCCTTGGAGGAGTGCTGGCTGGCATACTGTCGCATCATTTAACGGCTAGCCAACAATTGGTAATCAATAGTTTCGGGATGCTCTTCATTAGTCTTTATTTTCTTTTTGTCAAATGGAAAGGAGAACAAGTACAAAACGATAAAAGTCAGGCGTTGTAAAATTACATAATGGGAAAAATATTATTAATCCACTTGGCAAATAAGCGTAAATACGTTAAAGTATATTATATTAGAAAATTGACAAATTAATTTCTGAACTTTGTTAAACTGTTATATAAAGGAGCAAGATCAATGAATAAAGTATTAAAAAATCTTCTTAATGTTGGTATCGTCATTATTTATCCGATTATTGTGACACTTTTATTAGTTGCGGGTTGCTGGGGAATTTCCCATCTTTCCGGTTTGCTCGGAATTTTATAATATTTCTGCGAAGCTACGGTTTAATTCCGTGGCTTTTTATTTTTGCAAGAAAGAATCAAAATTCTTTATTTCATGAGAAAATGTTATTATAGTGATTGCAAAGGAAGTAAAGAGAGGGATACGATTGCGAAAAAAGACAAGAAGAGCGCTATTTGCGAAACGGTATGAGGAAATATTCCGCTGTCCGTTATGTGAAGCGGGGATGAGTGTAGTTGACTTAAAACAACTCGTTTGTCAGAACAACCACTCTTTTGATTTTGCTAAACAAGGTTATGTAAACTTGTTAACGAGGCCGGCAAAATCGAAATACGATAAAGCATTATTTGAAGCAAGACAACAATTGATGAAAGAAGGATCCTTCTTTGCTCCTGTATTGCAGGCAATTAAGGAAAAAATTGAGGAATTCGTTGCCTTCCAAAACGATGAACTGCTGCTACTCGATTCTGGCTGTGGAGAAGGAACTCATTTACATACTTTATGTCATGAATATTTAAAAACGAATGGGAATGTTGTGGGAGTCGGTATTGATATTGCTAAAGAGGGAATTTTTGTCGCGGCGAAAAATTATGATGATGTTATCTGGTGTGTGGCTGACTTAGCGAACACGCCATTTCAGGATGGACAATTTAATGTGATCTTGAATATTTTATCTCCTTCAAATTATCAAGAATTCCACCGCTTGTTAAAAAAAGACGGAATCTTGATCAAAGTCGTGCCTACAGGGGATTATTTACGGGAGGTACGTGAGGCTTTATTTGACAGTCCGGACAAGCAAACGTATTCCAATGAATCTATAGTTAAACATTTTAAAGAAAATTTTCAGCTAATTGCTCACGAAGAAGTTCATTATACGGTTGAATTAAGCGGTGAACATTTACGCGCCCTCGTGGAAATGACACCGCTATCCTGGTCAGTGAAAAAAGAAAAAATCGACGAATTTCTTCGCAAAGAGGCAATGGAGATAACGGTAAGTCTTGAAATTATTGTCGGAAGAAGCTAGTACAATCACTAGTCATCAATGCATTTTCTGATACGAAAGACTCCGTATGTTACACTATGGAAATCTTTTTTCAAAAAATGGGGGATGGGGATGTATGTAAAAATATTTAAACATTGTTTATTATTACCGAAAAAAGATGCCCTATTTTTTTTGAATCGCATTCCGATGGAAAAAACCATCATTTACATTTTACTACTCATGCATATTGCTTTTTTACCAAATCTCATCAAATTTTCGGCAGATATTTTTCAGCAGTATGAAAACATTTCCTACAGTCTGTTTTTTATCGGGGTTCTTGTTCTTTACCCGTTTTTAACGGTATTTATCATGGTTGTCAGTATCACGGCATTTAGTTTTTTAGCATTTCTCCTGGCAAAAATGTTAAAACGCAAACTGGCTTACCAGTATTTCTGGAAAATCACGGCATATGCATTTACGACCCCCTTAATGCTGTATGCCGTTATAGAAACTTTTTCATTAACGAATACCATTTTCGTGTTGATACCATTCCTCGTTTGGGTGTATTTGACGGTTAAAATCACTCTCGTATATCCAAAAAAGACAAAAGGGGGTAAACTGACGTGGCCTACGTCATAACCGCTCCATGTATGACGGAAAGAAATGGTGAATGTGTGGAAGTTTGTCCAGCTGATTGTATCGAAGTAGGGTATGATCAATTTTTCATTGATCCCGATCGCTGTATTGATTGTGGAGCCTGTCAAGTCGTCTGTCCGGTGGATGCCATTTTTCATGAAGAAGAATTATTACCGGAAGATCAAATCTTTTTGGAAAAAGCAATTGCTTTCTTCTCAAAAAAAGAAACGGATTAATCCTTCATGTTGGCTGTATATGTCCATGTGGTGCAGTAGAACAAGGTGAACCACTAGAACAGGCGCTGGTTCGTGAAGTCCGTGAAGAAACCGGTTTACACGTAAAAGTCGGTGCTATCATAGCGGTGAATGAGGTTTTATTCCGTAAAAAAGGTCATCATACTATAATTTTACATTTACAGCTCATATTGTAGCAGGAACTAGTGAAATTCAAAATGCGGAGGAAATTTCAGAGATCAAGCGGGTAGTTTTCCACACAGCCGATCAACTAATGC
>CALGAD010000059.1 GCA_937951955.1 uncultured Bacillaceae bacterium | reverse complement strand
AATGAAAAGTCCCTCCCGGATTATTGGCAAGCAAAGCTGTGTTTTGATTGATGCCGGACTGCAAATTTTCTATAACAGAGGACCCGGCATCGATATAAGTAAAATCAGCTGTGATTTCATCCGTCGAAACTTGCTGTTCATGAAAGACAACAACACCGTGTCCAGGAGAAATGATGTACTCCGATGGATCAACTTCTGCACCATTTCGATAAATCACCGGCTCAGGATTATCCAACCAGCCGCGAATGGTTCCTTCATAAATGCGATAACGTAAAGAAGGATCGTCCTGGTCGTTCACAGCAACCAACGTATGACCAGACGCAGTGGCCGTTTTCATGCTTAACACTTGTTCGATTTTATTCACCGAATGCTGCAAACCACTTACATGAGCCGCCAAAATATCCTCGCTTGACAAATCGCGATAAGGTGTAATGGCCATATTATCCCCCCTTTTACTTCCAGCAACTACGAGCTGTTACTTTGAATTGAGTGACCGTCGCGTTTCCTTCGACCGATATCGATAAACGATTTGCACCAGGAACTAAAACCGGCATGTCGATATTGTCAATGTCATTTAAAGCCGATTCTTGAGTGCCATCCGATTTTATGATGTAAGCGGTAATGAATTTAGAATCCAACACCAGCGTCTCACCGGCCGCAAGCTCCCCGGTAAAAGTAATATCCGCGTTATCGGTCACAATCTGAATCGAACCGCCGTTATTTGTTCCTTGAATTTCAATCTTGGGAAAAGAATCGGCCGTCCCTTTCCGATCAAGTGTATAGGTGCCAGGTTCGCTCCAAGACATGACATCGTCCTCAACCGCATACCAATACGGATCCGGACAGAAAAACTGAATCTCCCCCTGGCCGACCGTTGCGATTTCATCCAGAACCGATTCATCCGTCAAAATTCCTTCAATGTATTTATCCGGTTCATCCGAGAAAATGATCGGCTCCGGTTGATCGGCGTCCAAAAGTGCCGCCAACTCACGAACCAAAGACCGGTAACTTTGATGATCCTTTTCATGCAAAGTTATTTCTACAGGCAACAAAATAGGACCGTCTCTTTTTTCAAAAAAGAAAGCACCAGGACGCCCGTATATTTCTTTGGTGTATAAAATCTTAGGCGCAAGAATCGGTCGGCCAATATTATTCACTGTTAAATAAGCACTTAAATCCCGACCTTTAAAAGTTAGCACTACACACCACCTCTCGCGCGCGCTGAAGCGTTTTGCTTCCGGCGCAATTCTCTGTCCATATACGGCGCTGTGACGCGAGCGATTTCTCTGCCTTCCAGGATTACCGGAACAACGATCTCGACCGGTTGTCCTCCCTGGGAAGCGTTACTGGCCGCCAGTTTTTCAGCAATGGCATCGGCAAACGGCTGCATCGCCTGTCCGCGCAACGGAACAATGGCCTCTGGCCCTGCTTCGCCAACACCGATTAGACGCGCTCCGTCGACGATACCACCCTTTGCATACCAGTCCACGCTAATCTTTGGGATGGACGGTGGATTCAAAGAAAATTTACCCGAAATACTGAACCGCGGCAGTTTTGGAAGTTTAGGTTTAGGGATTTTAAGTTTTAGTCCGTCAAAGAAACCTTTAATTTTGTCAACGACGTCTTTTATTTTGTCCCTGGCTGTCTCGATCGGATTCAAAATACGTTCTTTTGCTTGATTAAACTTATCTCGTACATCGCCAACAAAAGAACTGAACTTGTCAACGACAGTGCCGACCATGCCAGTGACACGATCAATAACCCAAGTTTTAATGTTATTCCATATGTTGGAAAGTGTATCACCCAACCAATCTGCCTTTGATTTGATCCAATCCCAGGCTTTACCTATTGCATCTCTTACCGTTTCCCAAACCGCGATCAGCTTCGGTTTAATCTCATCCCAATTTTTCCATACCGCAATTCCTATGGCAATCAGTCCTGCGATGGCCGTGATAGCCAAGCCGACTGGATTTAATGCCAGGAATCGCAAAGCTACGCCTACACCTTTAATCACCGGCGTTAACTTGGTGAGCCAGCCAAATACTGTCGTTACAACAGGAATAAGGTTCCCAATCGCGCCGACAAGCGTACCTAGAATCACCAAAACTGGCCCGATTGCTGCCAACAAACCGCCAAGTATAACGATTGTTTTCTGAATGGAAGGTGATAGGCTATTAAACCATTCCGCAACCTTCGTGACTCCTTCAATCAATGGCGGTAAAGCTGTTTCCGCTATATCGATCATAATCGCGCCCAAAGGTTCCAGCGCTTGTGTTGTTCTGTTTTTTAACTCAGCAAACCGTTCCCCGATGGTTTTTGTTTCTTCTGATGTTTGATTGATTAAACCCCTGGAACTTTCCATCGACGAACCCAATTCATCGAACGCTGGAATAGCGCCGTTCCGTATAGCAGTCGTTAAGCGTTGTGCGCCTTCCGCACCAAAAACTTCTGTCGCCAACGCGAGCGCTTTCTGACTATCTTCTGTATTCCTAATTTCATCTACAACTTTTGCCAATTCTTCCCGGCTGTTTTTGCCTTCGGCCGCCCAATTACGGAAGGCTTTGTTTAATCCAGGCATAACACGCGATACGGAAATGCCGTTTGACTCCAGGCTGGCCATTAGCTCGGCAGATTCAGCCATCGAGAACCCGGCGTTGTTAAGCACACTACCGTAAGTCGTTAATTTGTTGCTCAATTCTCCAAGGCCGATCCCATAATCCTGCGTCAATTTATACAGGTGATCAAGGTGAGCAGACCCTTCCTCAGCCGGAATCTGCCATTGTTTCAACGCTTGGCCAAACGCCTCTGAATTGGCAACACCATCTTCACCGAGTGTGCGCGACGCATCTAATACGGATTTTGTTAATTCTTCCAGCGTACTCCCCGTCGCACCGGTAAAGGTATTCAAGTTAGCCAGCGCATTGGATACTTCATCGGCGCTATTTGGAACTTGTGCGAAGACATTATCAAATGAAGCCTTTAATTCTTCCAGGCTATCACCGGTTGCACCAGTACCCACCTGGATATTCCGATACGCTTTGTCTATTTGATCCGCCGCGGCAATCGCTGTACCACCAACAGCTGCCAAAGGTGCTGACAGACGTGTGGAAAGCGTTTTGCCGGTTTTTTTCATTTTGTCTCCGATTTTTTCTAGCCGTTTGGAGACCGTGTTCATTTTTTTCTCGAAGTCCGAAATTTTAGCTCCGACGGTTACAAATAACTTTCCGGCATTAGCCAACTTTCTTCACCTTCCTTTTAACAGGAATGGCGTCAGCACCCATCAATTTAACAGCACGTTCGAACTGTTTTTGTCGCTCTTCAAGAGGAACCTGTGGTTTATCCATCCTGCGGTACAATTTAGAGGCGGTAATTTTACCTTTGTACCAAGGATTGGCGAGCACGGCCGTAAAGTGAGCCAGCAAGGATCCCATCTCGTCCCTGCGCCACCAGTAAGCATCCGCATGCATTTTTACTTCTTTTAGTGTCATGCTCCAGAATTGATCGGATGTTAAACCGATTTTAAGAGCATCCGCATAAAGCGAATCCCAATCAATGCGGATGCTCCCGTTTAGTTTTTTTCAGTTTTCACTCCTTGCCGACGTTGTTCACGATTTGGTGATGGCCTTTCCGTTTCATTTGGGAATTGAGCCGCGAGTGCGTCCCCGACTTTATCGATCATTTCCTCAAGCCCAATCTCATCGATTAAGTCTCCGGCTTCACGCAAGGTGAAATCATAGGTACCGTCGCCATTGTCAAATTGATGAATCAAACCTGCCCAAACTAAAACCCGAATCGCCTTAAAGCCTAGGCGACCATTATCAAACATGCTGATAATTTGCTGGATAGACATTCCTAATTCTTCTTCCATTTCCACAAGCGCATTCGTGGTATAACGCAGAGCATAATCTCCGTTCACTCTCACGATGCCTTTTGATTTATTTCCCATTCATTTCACCCTTTCACAAAAAATAAAAAGAGCGTTCCGTGCTGGAACACTCCATTAAGAAGATATCGGCGTCCACGGTTCATCCAGCTGGAATTCCGCGGAACAAGTCGATGCGTCATTGTCCGGCCATTCTTTTGAGATTGTCGAAACAAGCGCCGTCGCTTCCTCGATGTCTTCTCCGTTTTCTGTACGGCGCAAAATCACGATTTCTTTATTATTCATGGCCTCTTCGATCGCTTTAAAAGCCGCATCGTTTGGAACATACAAGGATTCGAGTGTAACCGTTCCGTCTTGCTTCCCATAAATCCATTTGGTATGATCGGAATCTTTGGAACTGGCCTCAATCAAATTCCGGCTATTTTCCGTCGATAAACCAGTCTGCTCCGCCACCGCTGTCCAATTTGGCGTTTCGTCATCTCCCAAATTCACCATTAACAGTACCGAAGCACCATCTATCCCTTTAGAACGAGCCATCATTTACACCTCCATGATTCGAAATCGCAGACGGATAATCCCCTGTCGGATTCGACCGTCCGGTTCTTGTATGGTTTCTTCTGTATCCAGACGCGCCAACATGACGCCCAGGTTTTCTCCGACGTCAATCGGAGAACGACTAATCGCGTTTAATATCTTCGGATGGATCACAGACAGAATCTCATCATCGCCAGGATAATCGCTCCAGGTATGAATCGTTAAAGTCACTTCTTGCCCGGCCGATTGTTTGGAATCAAACGGAATCGCGGTCATTTCCCCAAGGACGATATACGGAAACTTTGTGCCTTTTTCAACAGCATCAAAAACACCGTTCACAACGCCCATGAGGTCAGCGTCGTTTGTTAGCCTTTGATAAACCCCTGCCTTAGCCGCGCCAAGCGTAGAAATGATTTTTTTAGCTATCATAGATCGTTATAAATCTTCTCCAGGCCTTTAATAAATTTAGGCCGTTCTTCCTCGAAGGCAGGGAACAAGAAAGGCTGTGGCCGAGCACCCCGGAAATTGATCCACCACTCGCCGGTTTTAGGATGTTTAAACGTCCATGGTGTCTTTCGTCCAGGAATTGACGGATGCTGCGCATGAATACCCGTCCCCCATTCCTGGTAAACCGCATAAGGCAACCGGGAACCCACATCGATAGATAAACCATCACGATATGGCTCCAAAACGATACTCGCACGCAGTGTACCATCATCGACCGGCGCGCGCTTTTTAGCACCGCGCTGAATGTTCACGGCGGTGGTATTAATATGGTCTTTTGTTTCTTTGGCCTTTTTTTCCACAATTTCTTCAAACTTTTGAATGACTTCCTCGGTTCCTTCCAAATCCAGAACTAATCTCGGCTTGGCCATTATTCCACCACCTCCGAACATTCCATGACCAATTCGGTGCGTAAAGCATCCGGAACCAAAGATTCAATATAAAAGATGCGATCCCCATATTTCACACGATCATGAATGCTGACATCGCTCCGATAACGAATCCGAATCGTGTGCGTTAGATCGCGTTTGACCGCCATCGCTTGATACAGTCGGTCACCGCTTAACGGTTCCACACTCGCCCAGCAAGAAAACTTGTCGTAGTATTCCCTTTGACCGCCGCCCATGCGGTCTTTTGTTTCAGTATACCCCTGAACGGTTATCCGGTGCCGTAATTGACCAATGTCCATATGCTACACCCCACAAAAGGGATATACCCTCAAATGCCGGATCATCGAATAATCCGGAGCTGGAACTTCTCCTCGGTTTTCGTACAAAACAGCAATCCGATTTAATATCCAGGTTTTAACTTCTTCCGGCGCTTCATTTTCCTTGATGAGATTCCCGTCTTCGTCATACTCGTGAAAGTCGGTGTTTAGGAAGGACTCTGCTTCATTCTTCGCTGCTTTTTGCAGACTTTGAATCAGATCGTCCTCCAGATCATTCTCCACTCTTAGAAACGTCTTTATTTCCTCCAGATTTAGGTTTATTTTTAGAGCCACTAGACTTCACCTCTTCCGCAATCCCGGATTTAATCCAGGATTTAACGTGTTTGTCCGCGACTTTAATATCTTTGGAATCATACGTTTTGTTAATATCTAATACGCCTTTTCCAATGACCAGCGGACGTTTGACTTTGAACTTCATCATGATCCACCTCCCTCAAGAGCGCTAACACGATCGTCTAGCTCTTGGATATTGCTTTCATTGGTAGAAACACGCCCATCGATGGCATTAAGCTCACTTTGCAAGCTCGAAATGTTCGATTCGTTCGTTGAAACGCGCCCTTCAACAGCATTAAGGTCGCTTTGTAAACCAGAAACATCGCTTTGCAAACTTGAAATGTTCGATTCATTCGTCGAAACCCTTTGTTCTAAATGGCTAACATCGACCGGTTCAATGACAAGCCCACCAGATAACCATGCTTCAATAACGGATTGAGGGATACCATAATCCGTCGAATCGTATGTTCGAGATGGAACAAAAACACCATACCCAGTCGCCAAGGATATAGTGGGTTGAAATAACAATAAAAACACCTCCAACCATGACAAAAGATAAGGAGGGAGGGATCTCCTCCCCCCTTGGCATTAACCAGCAGGCACGTTCAAGATGACTAACGCATCGTCACGGATGACACCGCCGCCGACGCGTCGCTTATAACGGAACCCGATCAAGCCATCCTCGATGAACTTCTCCTCCAGGCGCTTAATGCTTCCGCCGTTACGGTTCAAGATCCGGTAACCGCGACGGAAGTCCCCAAATACCGCAACTTTTGCATCGTTATCCGGAGAAACAACCGGAATGTCATCCTGCGTATAAATCGGACGGCCAGCGAACGTATTAGGACGTCCAGCTTGGAGAGATGGCTGCCATAAATACTGATCATTAGCGTCTTTTAACAGACGCAGTGCTAATTCAGTTTGAGAATTGACGACATAGGAACCGTTCCGGCGATATTGAGCAGGAACCTGGTACTGTAGAGCGATGAAATCGTCAGCAGTAAAGGCTCCAGCTTGACCGGCGTCATACGTTCCTACAGACGAATTCAAAATGCCCTCCGGTTGGCCATTGGCATGGCCGGTACCGACAAACATCGCGGAATCTTCAGCTTCAGCAAAAGCCTGAGCATAAGAAGATGTTAAATAGTTTTGAAGGTTGACATCGCTGTCTTCCAATTCGTCCTCTCCGATGGTCGTCCAACCGAACACATCCTCAACATAGAGATATTCTTCTTCCGGCACTAAAGAGCTTTCACCATCTGCCCAGGAAGCTCCAACACCAGTCTCAAGTTTACCCCAGACAACCGTAACCTCGTTCATGGAACGACGGCGCTGACGGTTTGTGCTGATGTTACGCACTTGCGCCAATTGACGAGCAATCGTAATCTTAGGCAATTCGCGGTCAATTTCAGAATCCAAGGCTTCCGGTACAATAATTTCACCGGTCGAATCTTGGACAAGCGCCTTTCTTTCTTCCGGTGTCAGTCCACCCTTACCTTCGCGGATGAACTTAAAGAAGGCCGCCTTTTGTTCCGGCGTCATTCGGCCCTGTTTTTGTCCGGTTGAACCTTCGACATCTGTACCAGGCATTGCTGGACGGTTCGCCTTCGTTTCAATTTCATCCATGCGATTTTTTAAATCATCGATGGTTTCGTTCAATTTTTGAACCATGTTCTTTGTTTCCTGGCGCGCATCCCCGAATTTCTCCTTTTCTTCGTTAAAACGGTCGCGCGCTTTTTTAAATTCTTCAATCGCAGACCCAAGCTGTTCTTTTAATTCCTTCATATCCATGAAAATGTCACTCCTTTTTTATTTTTGGATATTGCTGCGGCTTTTTTCTTTCCAGGAGTGGGTAGCCCCGGCTCCCGTGAAAGCAAAAAAGTGCAAGAAAAACACCTCGATGGGTGTTATTGCGCCTGTTTCATTTCGCGGATCATAGCCAATATTTCATCGGCGTATTTTTTGCTTTTGTCGTCATCTGACGAACCAGAATCGCCGTCTGCGGCATCCAGTAATTCTTGCAACGCCTTAATGGCTTGTTCCACTAAGGCGCGGTTTCTCCCGCTCAAGACCTTTCCAGCCCTGACTTCCTGGTTAAACCGATAAAGCAATTCGGACAAACGATTGTCCCATTTTGCTCCTGTAATCACAGCCTGATCGTTTGCCGCAAACGTCACCGGCGAAACCTCAAACAGCTTCACTTCTTTTAATCGACGAACACCATTCTCATCGTCCCATTCATCCTTGACGGTCTGGTAGCCGATGGACAATTCATCGACAACCCCATCTTTAATGAGCGTCATGGCGTTTTTTCCTTCCGGTGTGTTGCTGACTTTAGCCTTTACAAACAGGCCGTGATTGTCTTCTTCAATGTGAATCGCTTTTCCAATCGGTATCATGGGATTATGCTGCCATAACACCTTCACGCGATGGCCGCGTTCTTGAATCGTTTTTGTGAACGCGCCAGGCTCGATCACATCGCCGTATGAGTCCACATTGCGAAATACGGAAGCATAACCCTCAAAGGTATTGTCGTCCGTCGCTTTGACTTCGAAATCAAAGGATTTCACTTCAAAATCTTTCATCCCGTCACCTCCTTTTCATCGCAAATTTGAGGTAAAACCAATGCCGGGCATTAACTTTTTACGGTATGGTACACCTCGGTGCAACGACACTGGATCACCTCCCCAGGCTCACCATTCGGATCCCCAGGAAACATCAACTCAGAGCCGCCTACAAAGTAAGGCTCGTCAATCGGAACGCGCTGTCCGTCTACCTCTGCATGGGTATCCCTGGTGCGATCATCCGCTGTGGCCACCCATTCTTTCTCCAATTCCAGCCCGGTTTGCTTGGCCGCATAACGACTGCCAGCGTTCGACGCTGAAATAACCTCAGTGCGAGCGATGACCATTGACCGATTAGGAATGATTTGTTCCAGGTACAACTCCTCGATTTTGTCCCGGATTTCCGGCACGGTTAACTGTTCCTCGAACCCAGCTTCAACAATATCTTTAATAAGTTTTTTAGTGGTTTCGTTAATGTTAACGACCTTATTCGCTACGGTCGTCGAAATGAAGTTTTGCACCGCCTCGTTGAACACATCGAAAACGTCATCCTGTTTTTGCTGCAGGGAATCATTCGATGATTTGCCGACTAAAGCACGATACACCGAATCCCCAAACGCCTTCATCACCGTCATGTAAACGGCCGTCAACGTTTTAGACCATTCTCTGGCATTTTCATCGAGATAAATATCAACCTCATCAGGACCGCCCTCATCAAAGGCTTTTAAAACACCTTTCATTTCTTGTTCAAAGCGCTTTTTAATTTGTTTGCCCACTGCGCCATAATAGCCGGTTCGGCGACGGTCAAACGCGCGCCAGTATTGCTTTTTTTGGATCGGCGTCTGCAGGTTCAACCCTTTTAATTCCAGGCTTTTGTCGTCATCCGGATCCGCGTCATTTTCAGCCGAAGATGAATCGTTGCCCAGGAGATTATCCCAATCCGGTGCATCTTCCCCTTCCGGGAACACGGATGCCGGTACATAGCGGACGTTTCCGCCTTCGATAGCTTCATAGCCCATCGCTTCACGCGCCTCGTTGACCTCTAACAAACCCGCCTGAACTGCTCGTATGGCGCGATCCCAAACTTTATCCCGATCCTCCTGCAAAGCATCAATTTCATCCCGGTCGATGTCCAGGTACAGATTATCGCCAAACTTAGGCAGGATGTGAGAATTGATCTTGTCCCGGATCCGAATAAGGATCGGAATCACCGTATCTTGATAAAACGCCTTCCGAGCTTCTTGGTAATTGGAGTACGTCGCATGTTCATGATCGCCGAGCAATTCCGGCGGCACACCGAAAGCCGCGCAGATTTCCATGCGGCTTAATTTTTTGGACTCAATAAAATCCATGTCTTTAGGCGACAGGCTCATCTCTTTCCAGTCCAGGCCACCTTCAAGTAACATCGGCCGACCGGAATTTTTCATGCCGGAATACTGTTCGCGGATTTCTTGTTTAAGCCGCTTATATTGATCCTCACCGAGCGTATTCTCGGTCACCATTGCCCCGGATGGACGTGCGCCGTTTTGAAACATCGATGCATTCCAGGCATTGGCGAAATTATCCGCATCAATCCCACGCGCCGCAACTTGGATCGGTGAAAGGCCATACCAATCATCAAGCGCCGAAAACATCTTAAAATGCGTCACAACATCCGCTGGTAGTCTTTCTTTTAAGGAATCATCGACTTTGTATTCATAACCGGCCACTCCGTCACGGCCAGCGATCACTCGCACACGATCCGGACGCAATACCCAAAGCTCCATCGGTGGCCCGTTTTTTGGCCCGGACTCCAGCACATAGCTGTTCCCAGCGAGCAATTGAAATGCAATGACGTTCTCTAAAAATTGTTGTTTCGACATCGTAGGATTCGGTCTTTTCCATAAATCTAAAAACGGATGGTCTGTTAATTCCTTCAACTTCCCGCTTCGCTGGCGTTGATATAAAACCCAAGGAACGCTTGAACCAGCCTGCGCCACAGACATGATCGAGCGATAAACCCAAACATTACGCTCGAAACCTTCTCTGGCCAAATTTTCAAAGTCGGCTGGCGTCCATACCGGCTCCCCGATGAGCCATGCTGCGATTAGTCGATTCACTCGAGTCGCTTTTCTTTGTAAAATTGGAGGAATAAAATCCCGTAATTTCAATAGTTATCACCACCTTTATAACGACCGGATACCAGGCTTCGGCGATGACGTCCAGCGATTTATCGCTTGAGTGAAGCAATCGACCTGGTCATCATTCGCCCCGTTTGGGAATGCGGCACATTCCTCAACGAAATCATGCACCCAAGGCGCCAATTCCGGCGACGGTAAATAAATGTTTCCAGCTTCCGCTTCCGCAGAAGCCGCCGCCGCTCTGGCCACTTTTCCGCCGTCCGGATTAACCGGGATTAAACCAGGAACCTTATTTTTAAGCATGGCGATCACCGCTGGTCCGTTTGCCTTATCCTCGATCAATTTGACGTATGCCTTCGGATAACGAGCCGATAAATTTAATACGGACTGCAATGTGGTCGGAAAATTCATCCGGTCGCGGACCATGTCGATTAAATATTTGTTCGCACCCTTCCGCCCCCACACTTGGCCAACCACAAAGTCATTGTCATCGTTGTCCTTAAACGACATATCCCAGGATTGGATGATTTCATCGAACGAATCCGGAAGAACGTTATAATAATTCCACCAGGAACGTTTGAACATTTCCCCTTCTTCCGGTGATGGCCGCTGTTGGTATAAGGCCGACCAAGTACGAGAGCCGACGGACCGCTTCGTCTCTTCCGCCCAGGATTCATCAAATCCAAAATCTGGCCATAACGGCTCGCCAATTTCACGACCAAGTGGATCATCTTCGCTTTCTGCAATAGCAGGCAAAGAAACGACTTCCCATTTGTCGCCTTCGTGTTTTAATAAACGACCGGCCAAATCATCCTCATGCCAGCGCGTCAAAATAATAATGACTGCACCACCAGGCTGTAAACGAGTGCGAAGGGTGTCCTTCCATTCATTCCAAACCATATCTCGATAGGTCGGTGAATCGGCCTCTTTCCGGTTTTTAATCGGATCGTCAATAATGAGAAGATCGGCACCCTGACCGGTGATACCACCGCCAATACCGACGGAAATCATGCCGCCACGATATCCTTCAATTTCCCAATTCGTCACTGAACGATTATCCTGCGCCAGACGGATCCCGAAAATTTCCTCGCCAAATTCGGCAATTTTATTTTTATTGGCCCGACCAAAACGCCGAGCCAGGGAATCCCCATAAGACACTTCAATCACGCGTCGATTCGGATCACGGCCGATAAACCAAGAAGGGAACGTTTCCGTAACAGCCATCGATTTGCCGTGCCTCGGTGGAAGAAAAAACATCAATCGGTCAATTTCGCCGCGTTCCACTTTCATCAACCGATCACAAATCAAATCCAAATGCGGCGCCGGACGATACAGGCCGCGATGGACGTATTCAATATAGAACGAGTAATCAATCCTCGCCGTCTCCCTGAATAGCGAATCGACGTCGAAGTAACTGCTTGGCCAATTCGACGGACTCTGGATCGTTTTCAAGCTGCTCGGATAATCCGAAGGTGATCTCGTGTGTTTCATTTTTGCTCACCTCTCCGGAATGGTTGAGGTTCACATCGGATCGGTCTTTGCGCGCCCATCGCTCCGGATATTTCCGCTCCAGCTTCCAGGCCGCCGCTTTCCAGTCCACCTTTGCTGCGTTGGCAATGATCATTATATCCCGGAATTCGGCTTCAGCCATCGCTTTATGCACCGCCTCGTTGAACGCTTTAAACTTGCCAGACTTTGCTCTGGCCCCTTTCTTTAACCAACGATAAAAGGTGTCCTTTGAAATACCGGCCAGAGCCGCTGCAGTCTCCACATAAGCACCGGCACGAATGGCGTCGCATATCTTGGCCTGGATTTCCGGTGTTAGTTTGTTAGGTCTTCCGCGTTTACCCTGGCTCATGACAACCTCACCGCCTTCTGACCCGTGAATGTTTCCCAACGACGAATGATGACATCTGCATACACCGGATCGTACTCCATCATGTGGCAAGAGCGTCCGGTTTGTTCACAAGCAATCAATGTCGAGCCGGAACCGCCGAACGGATCCAGGACAATATCGCCAGGCTTGCTGGAATTCATGATGGCTTTAGCACATAACGATATCGGTTTCATGGTCGGATGTTCGGCATTTTTTCTCGGCTTTTCAAAACGCCAAACGGTCGTCTCGCTTTCGTCCCCAACATGAATAATCTCATATTTAGGAACCTTCACGACAACAGAACGCTCACCGTTAGAGAAGGTCAAAATCGAATGGTCTTTATTTTTATCAATGACCAGATCGACCGGATCCTCAAAAACTGTCGTTTCTTTTCGACCGCCGTACCATTTATGCGCTGCCCCAGGCTTCCAACCGTACAGGATCGGTTCATGTTTCCATTGATAATCCTGCCGCCCCAGGACAAGCGCGTTTTTTACCCAAACGATGGTCTGTTTCATAAGGAATCCGGCATCTTCAAACGCGTTTCTGAAATTCCGGCCTTCCGAATCCGCATGACAAACGTAAATCGGACTCCCTTCTTTCATGACCGTGTACATGGCCACAAAGGCATCGAACAAGAACTGATAGAACGCGCTGTCCTCCATTTTGTCGTTTTTGATTTTCTTTCCATCGCTTCCTTCATAATCGACGTTATACGGCGGATCCGTGAACACCAGGTCCGCCTGTTTCCCGTTCATCAGCTTTAAAACGTCATCACCAGACGTCGCATCACCAACCATCAGCCGGTGCTTACCAAGCTGCCAAATATCGCCCAGCTGGCTGACCGGTTCCTCAATTTCCTCGACCGCTTCATCCGCGTCAAAATTATCCTCTTTCACTTCGCCCTCTTCTTCGACATAAAACTGCGTCATCAGATCCTCGATTTCATCTTCA
>CALGAD010000058.1 GCA_937951955.1 uncultured Bacillaceae bacterium | reverse complement strand
AACACTTTTTCATTTCCGATAGTTGGTGAAACACGCATGTACCATTAAAACATAATAATGGAATTTTTGCAAATAAGGAAGGCGATCCAATTATTTACTTTTCCGCATCCTGAATCACGGTGGGAGACTTTTCTTTACAGAATAAAGAATCCTGTGTATGATAAAAGTAAACAGAATATTGACATAAATAACTACTAGGGGTGCCACTACGGCTGAGAGAAAAACGTTACGTTTTTCAACCCTTTGAACCTGATCTGGTTAATACCAGCGAAGGGAAGTAGTTAGAAAGTGTAGTATTTTTCTAGCTATTTTACATTCGTGGACCATTAAGCCAGATCCGTAAAAAGGGTCTGGCTTAATTTTTTTATAGAGGAGGGAAATCATGCGAATTGATGAACAGGTAGTTCTCGTGACCGGGGGTGCTCGTGGCCTGGGAAAAGCCGTTGTTATGGCGTTTGCCGAAGAAGGAGCGCGTGTTGTTATTAATTATTATCAAAGTGAAGAAAAGGCTCATGCTTTAAAGGAGCAACTAGGTCAAAATGCTATAGCGATTCAGGCGGATGTGCGAGACCGGGCACAAGTTCAGAACATGTTCGTCCGCGCAAAAGAATATTTCGGTAAGTCCGTGACAACTGTCGTCAACAATGCATTAGTCAACTTTAAGTTCGATGCTGATGGTAGAAAAAAAGCATGGGAAATTTCCTGGTCTGATTATGAAGAACAATTAGAAGGTGCCATTCGTGGAGCCTTACATACGATTCAGGCAGCCTTCCTCGATATGAAAAACATGGGCTTTGGCAGGATTATTAATATAGGTACAAACTTGTTTCAACATCCTGTTGTTCCTTACCACGACTATACGACAAGTAAAGCAGCATTGCTCGGTTTTACAAGAAATATGGCGAAAGACTTAGGTCCCTACGGAATTACAGTGAATATGGTTTCAGGTGGTTTACTCAAAATGACCGATGCCAGTGCAACAACTCCAGAAGAAGTCTTTCAATTCATTGAAACGAACACTCCTTTACAAAAAGTAACGACACCGGAAGATGTGGCGAATGTCGTTTTATTTTTCGCATCACCATGGGGTGCCAGCGTGACCGGTCAAAATTTAGTCGTCGATGGCGGTCTCGTGATGGATTAATGAGATAGGGGGGAATTTTCAATGAGTGCCATCTTTTCGCTCGTTGAAAGAGTTAGAGAGGAACAGCCACTCGTTTTTAATATCACGAATGTCGTTGTCGCCAATTTCGTCGCCAATGGAATGCTCGCCCTCGGTGCTTCTCCTGTGATGGCCTATGACCGTCGGGAAGTTTCCGATATGGCGCGTATGAGTAATGCCGTAATTCTCAACATCGGCACATTGACCGAGGAAACGGTAGAGGCGATGATCATCGCCGGAAAGGCAGCGAATGAAAAAGGGATTCCGGTTATTTTTGACCCGGTCGGTTACGGTGCCACGCCCTATCGGATTGAAGCAAGCGAGCGGATTTTACAGGAAGTGAAAGTCGATATACTTCGGGGAAACGCCGGGGAGATTTCGCAGATAGCGGGAGCAGATGCGGTGATGAAAGGGGTCGATGCCGGGGAGGTTTCTGGCAATATGATAGATCTCGTTCAACAAGTTGCGAAAAAACATCGAACGATCGTCATCGCCACCGGTAAGATCGATTATCTCTCGGATGGAAATCGTTTGTATCAGGTGGAAAATGGTCACCCGTATTTACCAAAGGTGACGGGATCTGGCTGTCTACTTTCTTCAACGATCGGTGCATTCGCCGCTGTCGAGAAAGACTACTTGAAAGCATCGCTAGCTGCGAGTAGTTTTTATGGAGCTGCAGCTGAACAAGCCGCACAAAAAGCTGGCCATCATGGTCCGGGGAGTTTCCAGTATGAATTTCTGAATGCTCTTTCTGTCCTGGGACATGAAGAATGGCAACAATTGGCAAAATATAAGGAGGTATCTGAATGACAAATGTCGCACGGGCTTTGACCATTGCGGGTTCCGATAGCGGCGGGGGTGCCGGAATCCAAGCAGACTTAAAAACATTCCAGGAATTAGGCGTGTTCGGTATGTCCGCATTGACGGCCGTTACAGCGCAGAACACGCTCGGTGTACAGGGAGTATACCCGCTTGATGCTGCTAGTGTAGCTCTACAAATCGATTCTGTAGCGACGGATATCGGTGTCGATGCAGTGAAGACGGGAATGCTCTTTTCTGCAGAAATCATTCAGACGGTTTCCAAAAAAATAGAGGAGCATCAATTTCCTCATGTCGTTATCGACCCAGTTATGATTGCTAAAGGGGGTGCCGTTTTATTACAGGATGAGGCGGTGGATGCTCTGAAGAAATATTTGTTACCAGTGAGCGATGTGATTACTCCCAATATTCCCGAAGTAGAAGTTTTGACAGGAGTGAAGATTCAAAGCTTTGAAGATAAAAAGAAAGCGGCACAACTTCTCTTTGAATGGGGCGTTCGGAACGTCATTATTAAAGGCGGTCACGATGAATCCGAATACGCCACGGATATCCTTTTCGATGGAAAAGAATTTTATTTTTACGAAGAAAAACGAATCCGGACGAAAAATACTCACGGTACAGGCTGTACGTTTTCGGCAGCGATCACCGCAGAATTGGCGAAAGGAAAACCGATCCAGGAAGCCGTCAAAGTGGCAAAACAATTTATTACCGCCGCGATCGCCTATGATTTACAGCTCGGTTCCGGACACGGTCCGACAAACCACTGGGCGTACAATCGTAGAGGAGTCAATGTGTGATGAGAAACATTGTTCATTTGCAAAAAGCGTTACGTTTGTATTTTATCATGGGGAGTCAAAACTGTGATAAGGACCCGGAAGATGTGTTACGGAAAGCAATTGCTGGCGGAATTACAATTTTTCAGTACCGGGAAAAGGGATCGGGAGCGCTCACTGGAGAAGACAAATTCGTTCTCGGTAAGAAGTTGCGCGCGATCTGTCGTGCGCACAATATTCCTTTTATCGTCAATGATGATGCAGAATTAGCTCTGGCTCTTGATGCAGACGGTGTGCATATCGGTCCGGAAGATGAAGCGATCGAACGGGTACGGGAAAAAGTGGGCGATAAAATCATCGGAGTTTCTGCTTATTCTTTAGAAGAAGCCAAAGATGCAGTCAATCGCGGTGCTGATTACTTGGGTGTGGGTTTGATTTTCCCGACGCAAACGAAACCGGATGCGGAAGATGTACACGGAGTCCGTATTATCAAAGAAATTCGCGCAGCTGGACTGATGATTCCAATGGTCGGAATCGGCGGGATCAATGCGACGAATGCAAATGAAGTTGTTTGTGCCGGTGCCGATGGTGTGGCTGTTGTCAGTGCGATTGCTCGTGCGGATGTTATCGTGGAGGCAGCAAGGAACTTGCTCGTGGCGGTAAGCGGTGCAAAGGGGAAATCTTGATTAAACTGAGCGAACCTGAAACTGTTTTCTGATAAAATATTCTTGAAGAATCATAAAGAAACCACTCGCCATCTAGGTCTGAATGGCTGTTTTTTTTGGAAGTATTAGTGAATTTTTGACACTCTGCGAATGAATTGTTTCAAAAAGAAAAACAATTTCATATGCTGCTTCCGGATCATAAAGAGTTTCGAGTCAACAAAACACAAAAACGCAAAAAATCGGCCGCAATGATCCGTGCCCGTGTGGTAGTGGAAAAAAGTATAAAAAATATTGCGGAAAATAGCGAGCTCCATTTCTGATTACAGGCCAGGGAAGCGAAAATCGAATGTCAGCCTTTTTGGAAAAAGAAACCCGGCGATTGATGACTATTTCTTTGCTTTCCGCTGTTCATAAAAACTGGCGATTGTATTGTGAATTAAATCTTTAAAAATCATTTCTGCACCCGTCACCATGATTCCCTGAACGAATGCCCGGATATCGAGTCCAAAATATACGAGACAACAAAATTCGGCAACGAGCAGTTTGATCCAGGCATTGGTCCATTTCGGGATCTTCGGTGTTTGCTCGAGGATGAGTCCGAGAAAATAAAGCGCGGGTATTAAAATAAATGCTTCCTTTTTTATATAGACTGTCAGCCAATCCATGTTCTTACACTCCGGGTCGTGCCGTTTTCATAATATATATATGAATGAATGCCTACCGGGGTGTGATGATTTTACAGCTCCATATGAATGAGTAAAATTGTTAGTGGAAATTTCACGAAAGAAAATGCGCTCATTCCGAACAGAATATCCGAAGATATTGCGAAGCTAATTTTACAGTTTTTCGAGCATAATGTGTTAGAATTGATACGAAAATTACATATGGAGGGAATCGAGTGAAGATCGAAGAGTACATACAATACGACGCGGTTGGACTGTCCCGTTTAATCAAAGATAAAGAAGTGAGCGCAAAAGAAGTTGTTGAGGCAGCAATTGCCCGGCTGCAAGAAGTCAATCCAGACTTGAATGCGGTGATTCATGAACGAACGGAAAAGGTGTTGAAAGAACTTGATGAACAGGAATCCTATAATCTGCCTTTTTTCGGGGTGCCGATTGTATTAAAAGACCTGTCCCAGAATATGGAAGGCGAGCCGACAACATCCGGTTCTCGCTTATTAACAAAACAGATCGCTAATTGTGACGACAATTTTGTTAAAAAAATACGTGAAGCCGGATTTTCCGTCCTCGGACGGACGAATACACCGGAATTCGGTTTAAAAAATATTACTGAACCGGAAATATACGGTCCATCACGCAATCCGTGGAATACAGATTATTCACCGGGCGGGTCTAGTGGAGGTTCTGCTGCGGCGGTGGCAAGCGGGATTGTTCCTGTTGCGGGTGCCAGTGATGGGGGTGGCTCGATTCGTATCCCTGCTTCATTTACTGGACTTGTCGGATTGAAAACGACCCGAGGACGGACGCCTGTTGGTCCGGGATTTGGAAGAGCCTGGCAAGGGGCAGCAGTTCATTTTGTCTTAACCCGGACGGTTCG
>CALGAD010000057.1 GCA_937951955.1 uncultured Bacillaceae bacterium | reverse complement strand
TTAACGTTTAAAAGCCTTAAACTGTTCAATGTGACTAACAACGTTGCCCCCATATCTGAAAGAATGGCGATCCAAAGCGTTAACCATCCCGGAACGACTAATAATAAGGCAAATAATTTAATGCCAATTGCAAAAGTAATGTTCGCTTGGATGATAGTCAATGCCTTACGACTTAATTTTACTGTGAATGGAAGTTTACTTAAATCATCACCCATTAAAGCAATATCCGCTGTCTCAAGCGCGGTATCCGTACCGGATGCTCCCATCGCAATTCCGACGGTAGATGCTGCTAATGCGGGTGCATCGTTGACACCATCCCCAACCATCGCGACCTTACTATATTCGGTTTTTAATTGTTTCACATAATTTAATTTATCCTGGGGCATTAACCCTGCCTTCACTTGCGATACTCCCACCTCAGTGCCAATAGCATTTGCCGTACCCTTGTTATCCCCTGTTAACATGATTGTCTTTTTAATACCAAGCTCGTGTAATTGCTGAATAACCTGTTTACTTGATTCACGGATTTCATCAGCCACTGCTAAAACAGCGAAAACTTCTTTATTTGTTCCAAAAAGCATAACCGTTTTTCCTTGATTTTGCAGAGCCGTCACTTTTTGTTCTATAAATTTATCAAATTTTACAGTCGATAAATCTTTAAAAAGATTCGGGCTACCAATATAATAGGTGGTTCCATCGATACGGCCTTTTATCCCTTTCCCCGTAAAGGAAGTAAAATCTTCCACCTCGAGAGTTTGATAAGAAATATTATCCTCTTTCGCCTTTTGGATAATTGCCTTTGCAATCGGGTGTTGCGATCGGGATTCTAATGCAGCAATATTGGACAATACTTCATACTCATTAAAACTTTGATGAATCACTTCAAAATCTGTTACTACAGGAACCCCTTTCGTTAAAGTACCCGTCTTATCGAACGCAATGGCTTTGATATTCCCCATTTCTTCCAGGTACACGCCGCCCTTAATCAGGACACCTTTTTTCGCTGCATTGCCAATGGCCGTGA
Organism: uncultured Bacillaceae bacterium; assembly: GCA_937951955.1. Taxonomy (GTDB): domain Bacteria; phylum Bacillota; class Bacilli; order Bacillales; family Caldibacillaceae; genus CALGAD01. The sequence goes on along the minus strand of CALGAD010000057.1, from coordinate 1,984 downwards.
CGATTGCCGTTGGTGTGGAAATGACCAATGCACAGGGACAGCCAACGACTAAAACCGCTAACCCTTGATAAATCCATTTGATCCAGTCCGCATCAAAAAATAGCGGTGGCACGATGGCAACGAGTGCAGCAATCCCCATGATGATAGGGGTGTAATATTTTGCAAATTGATCAACGAATGCTTCTGCAGGTGCCCGCTCCCCTTGCGCTTCCTCAACAAGATGGATGATTTTAGAAAGCGTTGTATCTTCAACCAGCTTCGTCACTTTTACCTCTAAGTATCCTTCTTCATTGATCGTCCCCGCAAACACTTCATCACCGATTGATTTCGTAACAGGAATTGACTCACCGGTAATGGCAGCCTGGTTGACAGCTGAGCTACCATGAACAACAATACCGTCCATCGCAATTTTTTGTCCAGGTTTCACGAGCATAATATCGCCAACAGCAATATCATCAACATGGAGCGTTATTTCCTGACCATTTCTTCTAACCGTAGCCTCATTCGGTGCAATTTCCATTAGTGACCGTATCGATTGTCTTGCTTTATCCATGGAATACCGTTCAAGGGCTTCGCTGATAGCAAAGAGGATAACAACTACCGCCCCTTCCGCCCATTCACCGATAATCGCCGCACCAATCACAGCCACAGTCATCAGCGTTTTCATATCAAAATCAAGTTTCAAGAGGTTTTGCAAACCGACTTTAAAAAGAGTAAAACCGGAAATAATGATAGCGGATAAAAATAATAAGACCGTAACTAGATTTTCTTCCCCATTCACAAATTGAGAAATATAACCCAAAACAATTAATAGTGTAGAAAATAGCAATGTACGATGTTTTTCATGAAAGGGAATTTTCTCTTCTCTTTCCTCCGCAATATTTTTGACCGCATGACCGGATATTTTCTCCGGAAACACTTTCAAATTCTCGAATGCACCGGCTTCTTCCAGTTCTTCGATGGTTGCATTTCCATACACAGCAATTTTTGACGCTGCGAAATTGACTTTTGCATCCTGTACGCCAGGTAAGGCCTTCACGTTTCTTTCGAATTTCCCGGCACAATTGGCACAGGAGAACCCTTCTACACGGTAAATGTTCGGTACCATTTGTATTTTTGGTAACACCTTTTGCCCTGTTTGACGTTTCTCCTTTTCAGGTATAACCTTCAGATTCTCAAAAGCACCGGCCTGTTCTAATTCTGCAATCGTTGCGTTTCCATAAACGGTTAATTTCGATGCACCGAAATTCACCTTTGCATCCCGAACACCAGGAATAGCTTTTACATTTTTTTCAAACTTTCCTGCACAATGGGCACATGATAGCCCCTCGATCCGATACACTTTTTTCTCCACCATTCTTATTGCGTTACCCAAGATGCATCCCTTCTTTCTGGTGGGCAAATGCAGTTTGGATTAGATCCTTTACACAATCATCATCCAATGAATAATACACCAATTTTCCTTCTTTACGGGATTTTGCTATCCCTGAATGATAAAGCTTTCTTAAATGATGGGAGGCTGTTGCTGTTGATGAATTGATAATATTGGCAACATCACAAACACAAAGCTCATCTTCCACAGTTAACGCATAGGCAATTTTTAGCCGCGTATCATCGGCTAGCGCCTTAAACATTTCAGCAACTTCCACAATGTTTTCCTTTTCAAGTTTCTCTTTCACTCTATTTACCTTATCTTCATTAATATAAGTTACCTCACAGACTTCTTTTGTCATCCGATCCCGCCTCTTATTCAAACGTTCATTTGAATATTCAATTTACTTATATTTTATTCTAAAATATTCAATCAGTCAAATGAATGTTTGAATATATGCAAAATCAAACTAATTAAGAAAGGTAAATTCAACACGCAAAGTTCTCTCTCAAAATTAATTTGTATAAAAGAGGATCAAATCGCTTTGATGCACAGGTCAATCATTTTCTAATTCATTACTTCCCTCATCTTTTATCAAATTGACAGTTGATT
>CALGAD010000056.1 GCA_937951955.1 uncultured Bacillaceae bacterium | reverse complement strand
CTTAAACAATTTAAACTTCAATCTTCATCGGTCGCATTATCAGGATCAACATGGATGACGATGTCAATCGCGAGTTCTTTCTTTATTCTTTCTTCTAATTCGTGAATGATAGAATGGGCTTTTTTCACACTGATATGGGCAGGGAGAACGACGTGTAAGGAAGCCAGCTTTTTCCATGGCCCATAATCATGAATATGAAAATTATGGGCATTTTTGATCATCTTGTTTTCCGATACAATGGCCTGAATTTGTTCAAACAATTCAGGATCAGGTGAAGGCCCGAGTAGATTATGAATCGAATCCCTGGCGATGGTAAAACCAGTATAGAAAATTAACCCCGAAATAATCATTCCGAGCAAGCCATCGATAGGGAAGGTGACTAATGGGTCAATCGCGGTACCGATGATGATACCTGTTGTTGCGATGACATCCGATAGACTATCTTTGGCATTCGCCATGACCAAGGAGGAGTTAATTTTTTTCGCAATCCTTCTGTTAAAGAAAAACATCCATAGTTTAATAAACACGGAAACGAATAAGATGCAAAAGGCGATAATGTTCCATTCAACAGGTTCCGGCTTCGTTATTTTTTGATAAGATTCAATAAAAAGCTGGAATGCCATCGTGAAAATGATAAATGCCACTACGAGTGAGGCAATATATTCAAAACGCCCATGGCCATACGGATGTTCTTTATCCGGTGGTTTTCCACTAATGCGCGCCCCCACTAATGTAACGAGGGAAAAAAAGAGTCGCTTAAATTATTAAAGGCGTCTGAAATAATGGCGATACTGTTCATGATCATTCCGCTAATAAGTTTAATGCCGAACAAAACAATGTTCGCAATAATTCCAATTGCCCCGGATAAAATCCCGTATGTTTCGCGAATTTTAACCGTTTCTTCTTGATCGTAATTGGGAAGAAATCTTTTTATCATAAACTTCATCATAAAATCCTCGTTTTTTTCCATAGTCCATGTTTATCGTACCAAAATCCGTAACAGTAATTCAATCGACGGATATGTTTTCTATTTTTAGGATATTTTTGATTCAAATCGAGATTTTAGAAAATAATGAATCGCTTAAAAAAGGTTTATGGAACTCTGCTTTAAATCGTATATTAAAATGAGCATCTTCATTATTTTGCTAATGCTACAAGCATAGTTAAAAATACATAAATATGCAGTGTAATTAGAAAGTGGCTTTTCCCGTTCTTCCGATTTAAAATAATATATAAAAAAGAAGGGGATGCGATCATTGGTAAATTTTCACTGTACGAAGTCCAATCCATTTTTTACGGCAAAACATGCAACATATGCGTTGAATGGAATGGTCGCCACCTCACAAGCGTTAGCAGCGCAAGCAGGACTGGACATTTTAAAAAAAGGTGGCAATGCAATTGATGCGGCGATTGCTACAGCGGCCTGTTTAACTGTTGTAGAGCCCACATCCAACGGGATTGGCGGGGATGCATTCGCCCTCGTTTGGACGAAAGGAAAACTGCACGGGATCAATGGGAGTGGCCGCGCGCCGAAAGCCATTTCGATTGATCTAGTGAAGGAAAAAGGACATGAAGAGATGCCGAAGTATGGCTGGTTTCCGGTTACGGTTCCGGGAGCACCGGGATTATGGGCCGAGCTATCGAATCGTTTCGGCAAACTATCCTTGCTGGACGTGTTGCAACCGGCCATCCAATATGCAAAAAATGGTTACCCGGTATCCCCTACACTGGCGAAATACTGGAACTTTGCCTACAAAAATTATAAAGTCCATTTGCAAGATTCTATATTTGCGGAATGGTTTCGTGTGTTCGCACCAGAAGGAAGGGCTCCAAAAATAGGAGAAGTATGGGCGTCTCCGGATCATGCCAAAACGCTGGAGGAGATTGGAAAAACGAATGCCGAGTCATTTTACCGCGGGGAACTGACGGAGACCATCGTGCGGTTTTCCAAAGAAACTGGCGGCTTTTTCGAACTAGATGATTTTGCAGAGTATAAACCGGAATGGGTCGAGCCGATTCATGTTAATTACCGGGGTTATGATGTGTGGGAAATTCCGCCGAACGGCCAGGGAATCGTCGCCTTAGAAGCTTTAAATATATTAAAAGGGTTTGAATTTGCTTCTTTACATGATGTCGATACGGTTCATAAGCAAATCGAAGCGATCAAACTAGCATTTTCCGATGCGAAACACTTTGTCACCGATCGCGAACATATGCAAATCAAGCCGGAGGATTTATTAAGTGATGTTTATGCTGACAAACGACGGTCATTGATTGGCGAAAAAGCGATGATTCCAAAACCTGGAAAGCCGCAAGCGAGCGGAACGGTATATTTAGCGACAGCGGATGCTGAAGGGAATATGGTTTCCTTTATTCAAAGTAATTATATGGGTTTCGGTTCAGGACTCGTTGTACCGGGAACCGGCATCGCTTT
>CALGAD010000055.1 GCA_937951955.1 uncultured Bacillaceae bacterium | reverse complement strand
ATCTTTCCTCGAATCCTTTTGGGATAAAAACGAAACAAACTTGGCATAGTAAGGAAGAAAATACCACAAAGCTTGTTGAAAAGGGGAAAGGACATGATCAGAAAGCTCATTCTTTTTCTAACCATGGTATCGTTATTTACTTCAGGCCTGCCATTGGTTCATGCACAACCGCTTGAAAAAACAGTTGTAACAAGAGTGAAACCAACGATTACCGTCAATAATAAAATATTTAAAGATTTAAATGCCAATGGAGTTTTAGATGACTATGAAAATTGGGATCTCCCCATTGAAGAGCGCGTGGCCAGTCTACTTTCCCAGATGACTTTAGAAGAAAAGGTAAGTTTAATGTTAATTACCGAATATCCGCAAGTGGAGGACGGGCGCATCGTTCTTCCGAATGAATCGTTGAATCGGGGACAGCGGTATTTTATCTTTCGCGGGAATCACAGTGCCGATGTGATTGCCCATTTGAACAACCAGTTGCAAGAAGCTGCTGAAGACAGCCGGCTCGGAATACCGGCAGTGATCATCTCCAATCCGCGCAACCATGAAAGCACAATTGCCAATATACGCGAGGATGGACAATTTTCCCACTGGCCGGATCCTTTAGGTCTAGCCGCCATGCAGGATTTGGACTTAATCAAAACCTTTGCGGAAACTGCTGCCAAAGAGTGGCGGGCCGCTGGCATTCACAAAATGTACGGATATTCGGCAGATATTGCGACAGATCCCCTGTGGCCACGGATTGTCGAAACTTTCGGAGAAGACCCGCAGCTTGTTTCGGATATCATTTATACGCTTGTAAAAGGCTTTGAAGGGGATGTCTTAGATGAAAATAGTGTTTCCATGACGACCCGTCATTTTCCCGGTGGCGGTGCCCGGGAGAAGGGAACGGATCCTCATTTTGAAGAAGGAGCTTATAATGTATGGCCGACACGGGGAAGTTTGTTGAAATATCATATCCCTCCATTTAAAGCCGCGATCGATGCTTACTCCACATCGATTATGCCTTATTATGCGGCACCGAGTAACCGCAGTGCCGATCAAGGATTGTCACCCTTTGCAGAAGGGCAACAATTTGAAGAAGTGGCTTTTACGATGAATGAGCAATTTATACGCTATTTGCGGGAAGAATTAGGATTTTTAGGATATATCAATTCCGACACAAGTGCGGTGATTGACAGAGCCTGGGGAGCGATGGATCTTTCACTGGAAGAACGCTTTGCTAAAGCGATCAATGCGGGGACGAATATTTTTTCCGGAGCTACCAATCCGGAACCGATTATCAATGCCGTGGAACAGGGACTCGTTTCTGAGGAAAAAATCGAGCGCTCTGTAACGTATTTGCTGACGGAGATGATGAAATTAGGGCTTTTTGAAAATCCATATGTTGATCCCGACTATGCATTGGAAGTGGCGAACAACGCATCCTCCCAGGAGCAGGCAGATCTTGCCCATCGCAAAGCGATTGTGCTCCTGCGAAACGAAACCCGTCTTTTACCGATGACGGATGATACATTACCAGATGTCCGGCTTTATGTAGAACGTTTTCCCGGTGGTGAAAATGGGGAGTTAACGAATGCATTGCGAGAGTTGATCCGGACGTATGATCCGGATATTCCGCTAACTGATTCATTGGAAGAAGCTACCCATGCTTTCGTATGGGTATTACCCCGCCAGGATTTATTAAAACGACAACCTACCGTCACCATTGGACCGATAACAGGCATTGAAAATGTGGAACGAATTGTAGAAATCCAGCGTACGGTTCCGACAATTACCGCCATCGATTTTTCCAGTCCATGGCTCATCAATGAGATTGAACCGGAAGCCGGGGCGGTGATCGCTACTTTTGGGGTGAAAGTAGAAGGGCTTATTGATGTGATTCGTGGCCGGTACAATCCTACAGGAAAGCTTCCCTTTACTATTCCCGCCAGTCAAGAGGCGGTGAACAACGAAAAAGGGGATGTGCCAGGATTTGATGAAGATGCTGGCTATCCATATGAAGCGAAAAGCGGTGACCGCTACGTATATAATTTCGGACTATCGTATGTGAATCGCGGCTACGGCTCCTTTTTCCGCAATATTGGCGACTACTTTAAAAAATTTATAAAAAATGATGGGAAATAATTGGGAACGGCCGCATCTACTTTGCGGTCTTTTTTAATTCAGCACAAAGAAGCTGTTCTAAAGCGCGCCCCTCTTCATGGAAATAAATACATTAAATTCGAGACATATGAATTGAAACTTTATCGTTTGACTAGTAAAATGATAATAACGAAGAATAATCAGGGAGTAAAAATTATGACAGATCATCGTTTATGCACATTAATCTGGGTGCGGATGGCGCGTTTCGTTCAACATAGCAACCGTTTATCCAATGAGTTTTTGAAACAGTATGGTTTAACCGCAGCGCAATTTGATGTGCTATCGCAAATTCAAGCGGCTGAACCGCTGACCCAGCAGGAATTGGCCCAAAGATTGACCGTAACGAATGGCGGTATTTCTCGCATGCTTGCTCGATTAGAACAGGAAGGTTTAATTATTCGAAAACAGAAGTGGCGGGAAAAACATATCGAATTATCACCAAAGGGAAAAGAATTACTGGCGGAAGTAGTACCGCAACAAGTTCAATTTCAAGCAACTCTCTTTAACGAAGTATTGAGTGCGGAGGAGAAAAAGGAATTATACCGTCTAGTAACCAAATTACAAAAACATAGTTTACAAAAATTAAATGAGGTGTACGATCAGTGAGCGCAATTTTAGGTCATCATCATATTTCTATGTATACAAAGGATGCTCAAGTCAATGCGGACTTCTACCGCCATGTATTGGGTTTAAGGTTAGTGAAAAAATCGGTGAATCAGGATAATCCGTTTATGTATCATTTGTTCTATGGAGATACGGTAGGTAGCCCCGGTACAGGGTTAACCTTTTTTGAAATACCGCAGGCGGGAAGAACGCAGCGGGGAACGAATGCAATCTCATCCATCGGTTTACTCGTTCGCAATCGGGAAGCACTGCACGACTGGAAGAAACGGTTGCGGGAATTTGACGTACAATATCATGAAGATACTTTATATGATGAACAGCCAATTATTGTATTTCAAGATCCGGATGGACTGGAATTATTTTTAATGGCCAATGACGCGAAACCTCTCCCGGAATTTTGGAAACCATGGGATGAGTCGCCTGTTCCCGAACAATTTCAAATTTTAGGAATGGGACCGGTCGTGCTCAATGTACGGGAACCGGAGTATACGGAGAAGGTTTTACAACATATTTTCAATTATGAAGCTGTGCTTGTAACAGAAAATGAATCAGTATATCGGTCGGTACCGAACGCCCTGTACAGTGAAATCATCGTTCGAAAAAAATCCGGAAAACTCGAGCGTCCCGGTCGCGGATATGTTCACCATTTAGCGATTCGGGTGGCGGATGAACATGTCCTAGAGCAAGTAGCCGCGAAAATCAAAGCAGCAGGATATCAAATGCGGGACATTGTCGACCGTTATTATTTTAAAAGCATTTATTTCCGTGACGGGAACGGGATTATGTTTGAAGTGGCAACCGATGGACCGGGATTTCACCGGGATGAAGCGATTGAAAATCTCGGCAGTAAGCTAGCGTTGCCGTCGTTTTTAGAACATAGGCGTGCGGAAATTGAAGCGCATCTTAAACCGATTGATTAGAACGGCTATGGGAACGTTGTGATGATAAAGGGGAAATACGATTTATTTGCCTGAGAAAGGGTAGGGGATACGGTATGAAAATTGTAGGCCTCGTCGGGTCGATCGCAGGTTCGAAAACACGAATTGCCATGGACTACTGTATGAGAAGTTTTGACCGACAATTTCCTGAACTGGAAACAGAGTTGATTGATTTAAAGGATTTAACGATAGATTTTAGTGACGGTCGCAATTATACCGATTATAAGGGCGATACGGGGAAACTAGTGATGAAATTGCTGGAAGCGGATATTCTCATCATCGGGACGCCGACATTTCAAGCGTCCATTCCCGGTGCCCTGAAAAATGTGTTTGATTTACTGCCGCAAAATGCTTTCCAAAATAAGGTGGTCGGAATCATCGCTACAGCCGGCTCATCGAAACATTATTTAATGGTGGAACAACAGTTGAAACCGATTTTATCGTATATGAAAGCTAAAATCGTCGAAAAATACGTCTTCATTGAGGAACAAGATTATTTTCGAAAAGAAATTATAAATGATGATGTCCTGTTCCGAATCGATCAGTTAGTGGAAGATGCGGTACTGACCTACCGGGCACTGGAGTTTGCAAAAAAGGAGCGGGAATCTCAATATCATTTTTAAGACTTGTAAAAACCATCAGTAAACAAATCATTTTAAAATAAAATAGATGGAAGAAAGAGGTTTCGATCTAAAATTTCTGATTGAAACCTCTTTTTAGCATGGACGACTAAAATACTTATTTATTGAACATCTTTTTTCATTACGAAAAATATCAAGATTCCACCTAAAACAACAACATATAAGCAGTTTAATAGAATGCTTTCGGAAAAAGATTTTAATGAAAAGATATCATTGATGATGAGAGGATTGAGACGATCCGCATCTTCGACAAATTTCAAAAAGGTAAATAACAGCCAGATGCCGATTGTTCCCATTAATGTGCCTATGGAACCGAAATATAACGAAAACAAGAAGGCACACAACGTATAAATGAAAAACATGAACATGTGGAGGAGGAAAACTTTCCCAAGTTCTAGCCAGTTTTCTCCTGTAAATGTGATTTCAACTTGATTAGGTTTGATGATCGATGCAAACAGTAAAAGGGAGCTGATAAAAAGAAGAAAAAGTATGGACATAACTTTCTGGGAAAGCAAGATTTTTGCACCGTAAACATCGAGACGGCTCGGACGGTTGACAAAGTAATGGTGCACGATTTTTTGGTCGTGTTCGCGACCGATTACATTCCAGATAATTACCGCTAGCATCACTGTGAAAATTCCTGTGTGATCTAACACATTCGCCATAAGGTGGGTCAAGTCTGGAAGGGAAATCCGCTCAATTTGGCCATCAGTGCGTTCGATTTTTAAAGCCGGATTATCAAGAGACAGTTGATAATTGACGAAAAAGGAAAGAAACACCAGTATCAAGGTTAAAATATACACTTCTTTCCGGCGCAAAAGTTTCCGCCATTCCACCCGTAACATCCGGATCATACTTCGACACCCCTGAATAAGTTCCGCAGGTCAAAACTTTCCTTTGCAATTGCGATATCCCGCAGGTTCTTCTCCTTTAAAAATTGCACGATTTCCTTGATTTGATTTTCCGATGGGGCATGAAAGACAATGTTGTCATTTTGTAAGCGAAATGAAAGGACCGGGCTGTATTTTTCGGTGAGGTATTTCCAGGCGAGGAGATTGTTATCCGTTTTTAAATTTACAGTAACGGTATGATTCAGGTCATCTTTGGAAAATTCCCGTTGAATTTTGCCTTCGTGGAGAAATAGCATCCGGTCGGCGATTCTTTTCAGTTCCTCCAATTGATGGCTCGATATTAAAAAGGTAATCCCTTGTTTTGCTTTTTCCTTCAGCAATTGTTGCAATGTTGCTACGCCATTTGGATCAAGCCCAATAAATGGCTCATCCAATATGATCAGCTTCGGCTTGCCGATCAGGGCACACGCTAAACCGAGGCGTTGCCGCATCCCGAACGAATAATGTTTAATCTTTTTATGACTCGCGGCGGAAAGTCCGACCTGTTCCAGGAAGTCATCCACTGCCGCAACATCCGCATCTTGAAGAATCGCGGTTTCAATTAAAAATTCTTTCCCCGTTAAATAACCAGGGTAATTCGGTTCCAGTAAAATCCTAATTTCTTTGTATAACCGTTTCCAATTTTGTTTGGGGGCATAACCGAGCACCTTCAGTGAACCGCCATTTTTCAATAATAAATTGACACAAATTTTCATTAAAGTACTTTTACCTGCACCATTTACACCAAGTAAACCGACAATTTCCCCTTTATATAAGGAAAAATTCACATCGGTTAATACGTGCTGATTTCCATAACTTTTTTGGAGTGCACGGGCACGTAATAGTGCTTCCATTTTTAACCATCCTCCTCATCCGGTATATATTCCAAAATATCCCCCGGTTGACAATCAAGGGCTTTGCAGAGAGCGTTTAATGTCGTAAACCGAATCGCTTTTGCTTTGCCGTTTTTTAATATAGAAAGATTGCTATTTGTAATACCGACCTCTTTCGCCAATTCACCGAGGGATTTTTTGCGTTTGGCCATAATGACATCTAAGTTGACCTGGATCATCATGATTCCTCCTAAATCGTTAGTTCGTTTTCTTCTTTGATGCGCACTGCTTCTTTAAATAACTGGGAAACAGCTAAAATCGCTAAACCGCTGAAAAGCAGGCCATAATCAATTCCAATTTGGACAGACAAGTTGATACCAGGAATATTCAGTTTGTCAATTAATTTTAATAAAATCGTGTAAAACGGAATGTAATTATAAAAGGCAAGAATGAGGATACAAATGCCAATATGGCGGATCGCCCTGACATTCTCCATCACAAAAAACTTTTCATTTACTAAATTCAGGAAGAAGTTTTTTACATTCCAAAATAAGACAAAAAATAATCCACCATAAATGATGAGGAGTACAAAATCAAGATGACTTAAAACGAGTTCTCCTTCCAATAAATCAGGTGAAATTCCTATGGATAGTGGACCGATCGTCAGCGCATAAGATAATTCATTCGCTTTACTGATCCAAAAATAAATGAGAAGACCTATTGCCAGTAAAATAAATACAATTGGTAAGAGCGACAGGATATACATCAGCCGATAAAAACTTCTTTGCCCTTTCGACATTGAATTTCCCTCCCCGTTTTAGTTAATTCAAATATAACTGAAAATCATGTGAATTTCAATAAAAATTTATCGTTTTTCGATAAAAAGTTATCGATAAAGGATAAAATGATGGTTTGGTTATGTTAAAAATTAAGCTCGGAAAATCTGGCTTGTTGAAAGGTAGGAAAAGTGAAGCGGAAAGCAAGTAAGGATTTGCCTTGTCAGTTCCGGTGAAACTGGCAAAATATGTAAACCTGATTTTACCTGTGATATCTTTTTCTGTATAATAATTTTGTAAGATATATGAGCGTGATGAAGGAGTGAACATGATGAAAATAGTAATCAGCCCGGAAGCGTTGAAATGGTTTAAAGAAGAGATGGATTTACAGCCAGGGGATAAGATAAAATTTTTCTCAAAAATATACGGATCAAGTCCCGTTCAAAGAGGTTATGCATTAGGATTTACAAAAGATAACGAGCCGCTAAGCAAATCCGTCAGCACTGTTTTGGATGGAATCGAATTTTACGTAGAGGAAACGGATGAATGGTTCTTTGACGGTCACGATTTACATGTAGATTATAATCCTGATATTGACGAGCTGCAGTTTAATTATGTAAAAGAATAAGGATTCAGTCCCTTAAGTAACGAACGGTTATTTAAGGGATTTTTATTTTAGAATTACACGGATCATCCAGTTAGCCATCATAAAAAGCTCCGCTTAGTGCGGAGTAATTTTTTCCTATCGCTTCATATCCCCAAAGATTTCCTTCAATAAAATTGTCCGCTTCATTTATTTAATTCAGCAGAGAATGTACTGTGAGAAAGGCTCTTCTTCCAAAATTTGCGCTGCTAAATGTAAAGTCTAATCTCGTGTATGATAGAAAGACATTCAAAATTTCGTCCTTCTGTTGAAATTGTTATAATTTTCGTTCTAATGCAGAAATGGAATTTTATAACATTATTTGTAAATTTTTCTTGAAAAATGTTTTCACCATGTGTATAGTATTACTTGTGTGTAATTTTAGTGTCACAAAATTACTATAATTCAAAACTATAGTAATATTTTGTTTGTGATTTTTGTAACATACTATACTATTCAAAGGGGAGACAGAAATGCCTTTAGCAAAACTATTTACAGGTATCATTAGTAGTATCGTTTTATCCGTCGGGACAGCGTTTGCGTTCAATGGCACTGATACATTGCTCGTTGCTTCAGAATTTATTGAAGAAGCGAAAAACAAAATTGTCCAATTTGAAACGAACGAAAATGCGTTAGTCAACAAATTAGGAATCGTTCAGAATGATGCTAATCAAAGAATTCGGACGGCAAATGATGTCATCGCAAATTTAGAAAGTAACGTAATGCAATTACAAAGAGATTTACAGTCACTAACACAAGAAATAACTAGTTTAGAAAAACAATTACAAAAAGAAAAAGACGATCATAATCAAACGATTCAACAATTACATACATTGCAGACTGATTATTCCAATAAAGTGAATGAACTGGAACAAGTGATGAAAGAACTGGACGCAGCCAATGATTATATTGTCAATGCCGATCAAAGAATTGAAGAGTTAGAGTCCATGTTCAATCAAGCAGTTTCGGAAATTCAAAAAGCAAATGCCGCCGTTCAAACCCATGGTGAAATTGTTCGGGAAGCTCAAGAAGCAACAAGTGATGCCAATCCATTAAATACAGAAGACATCAATAATTTACCGGTGGAACTGGAAGAAGTAGAATATACGGCAACATTGCAACCAGTGAAAAAATAATCGAATAATCAATATTCTAGTCGACTAGTAGAGCAGGGAAGTTCCCTGCTCTTTTTGGTAAATAAAGGAGAAATAGGGAAAGATTTACCTTATTAACAAATTTTTAGTAATGAATTGGGCTGTTTTTCCGTGTAATATATAATTCATGTGCCTCAAGAACTTAAATGTCTTTTAAATATTTTGAAAAAAAGAAAGGATGGTGAGAAAAATGGCGGTATCAAAAATTATAACTAGTATTTTAGGCGGCTTAATCGTAACGGTAGGGTCAGCATATGCATTCACAGAAGGTGACACTTTAAAGAAAGCTTCTCAATTTGTTCAAGATGCGCAAAATAAAATTGTCCAGTATGAAAACAATGAAAATCAACTTGTTCAATTATTAGATACGATCAAAATGAACGCGAACAGTAAAATTGGACAGGCCAATGATATTATTGCCAATCTAGAACAACATGTGATGACCCTGCAATCAGAATTAACCGTACTGGAAAATGAAATCCTCCAGTTAGAAACACAATTATTGAACGAAAAAGTGAATCATGAAGAAACTTTAAGAAATTTAGAGACTTTACAATCCCAATATGATACGAAGGTTGCTCTATTAGTACAAAAAGAAGAAGAATTGATGATAGCGAATGATCGTCTTGCAAAAGCCGACGAATCGATGATTTTACTGGAATCGGAATTTGAAAAGGCTAATGGAGAAATTTTAGAAGCAAATGATGCATGTCGTAAACACGGGGATGTTGTGGCCGAGGCAGAGGCACAAACAAAAAATGCGAACCCTATTCCCAATGAAGAACTACAGCACTATTCAACCGACTTGCAAAAAGTAAAATATACAGCAACGTTACAACCACAAGAAACTGCAAAGTAACAGTACTTTCATTTAAAGGGTGGGGACATTTCACTTTCCTCTACTCCTTTTATTTTTTAACCATCCAAATTGCCATAATTGCAAATCCGCTCACCAATATTTTCATTTCTTGCGACTCCTCAATAAATATCTATTTTTAACACAAACAAATAAATGTACTATCGATCTAGTTTTTTCTATTAATAATAGAAAAAATTAATCCGCCTTAAAGACGGATCAAGACAAGTTTATGTGACCGCAATTGAACTTACATAAAGCGATGAAAATCCGTTATCTAACGTTTTTTTTATTTAGTAATCATTTTCCAATCGTTTCATGAGTTCGAGTAAATCTTTAGCAAATTGAATGATGCGTTCCTGGACACGTTTATTGATAATGACATGGTCTTCAGGATCAAAATCATCGAAATTCACAAACACGTTGCGCGGGGGAATCACGCCACCGAGAAAGTGAATAATTGGTTCTAGATTGTATTGAGCGACCATAAAGTGTTTATCGGAACCTGCGTTGGAAATATAACCGACCACTTTACCTTTAAAAGCCCTTTCCGGCATGAGGTCGAGCAAGTTTTTTAAGCTGCCAGAAATAGAGGCTTGGTAAATCGGTGTACCGAGAACAATTCCGTTTGCTGTTAACAATTGATTAACAACATACTGAGTATCGTCATTATAGTAGGAAAGTGGCCATCCTTGCATAAATTCAATTTCGTAATCTTTCAAATCAATGAGCTCTATCTCAATATCCCGGTTTAATTGTTTTGCAGCATGAAGCACATCATACACCATTTGCGATGTTTTCTGTCCGGATAAAGTTCCGGAAACTCCGACTAACTTCATGATCATTCCTCCAATCGATATGAAAACGAAAAAATTCCTTACCTGTATTTTATTATATCTTGTTTTACAAGGTGGCTGAAACTAAGTGAACTCTAGATGATGTATAAATTTTTCTGCACTGGACAAACGATGAATAAATGTTCCCGAAAAATGCCTCAAAAGTGAAACAAAGGATTCCCGAATTTCGTAGTAAGGGATCAAAGGAGGGATGAATGATGAATAGCTTATCCATTGAGGAATTTATTCGGAAGACGGTAGAAAAGGATCATGGGGTGGCCTTTTTGAGCTAGAAAATCCTCGCATCCTGGAAATTAACCTCGATGGCATGGTCTGGGTGAAAGCCGGTTCCATGATCGCTTACGAAGGAAGCATCAAATATGAACGAGAAGGAATTTTTGAGTCGGGTGGCATCGGCGGGATGTTCAAAAAAGCATTTACCGGTGAAGGAGCCTCATTAATGAAGGCAATGGGCAACGGAAAATTGTATTTAGCGGATGAGGGAAAGAGAATCATTATTTTGCGTCTGGAAAATGAAGCGATAACGGTCAATGGAAATGATGTGCTCGCCTTTGAACCCACAATCAAACATGATATCCGGTTGATGAAACGGGTTGCCGGAATGTTAGCGGGCGGATTATTTAATGTCCATTGTCAAGGCAGTGGTTTAATTGCAATCACAACCCATCATGAAGCATTGACATTACGGGTAACGCCGGGGCAGCCTGTTTTTACTGATCCGAATGCGACAGTAGCCTGGTCGGGTCATTTACAACCGGAAATCCAAACGGATATTACTTTAAAAACACTTTTTGGCCGGGGGAGCGGGGAATCCTTTCAGATGCGCTTCGAAGGAGATGGTTTCGTTATCGTTCAGCCTTATGAAGAAGTTTATTTTGCGGAAAATCGTTAATGTGATTCTTGTCAATGGTATCACTTTCATAAATATACGATTTGTAAGAAGAACGTATACACCTGCTGTATACGTTTTTTTAATGGGTTAATCATGCTATACACTCATCGTTTAAAAATATCAATTCATTTATTCCTATTATCTATGGTTTTTGAATGGTGACCAGCAGCAAGTTTTTTGATACGTTCATTGAATATCTTTATAAATCATCGATAGGGAGTGATAAACTGTTCATCAAATCTTTTTCTTTCAAAAATAAGAGGTAAAATTTTGCTAAGATATGATTGTGGGAAAATTTTTAGAAACTATATGTTATACAGGAAGTGGATGAAAATGGAAAAAAGCACCCGGGAAATACTAGCGAAGATGAATGGTAAAGAGCGGCTGGAATATATTTGGGACTATTATAAATGGTACATTATCGGCGGGATTTTTCTACTTTTTATCATCACGATGGGTACCATGGAGTTTATCAATCATAAAGATATTACTTTTAATATGATGGTCATTACGAATCAGGCGGATTATGAAAAAGTGGAACAGCTTTCAAGTACGTTGATTAATTTACTGATCCCTGAGGAAAAACAGGATGATGAAGAGGTTTTATTGCAAGTAGAATTTTACACCGAAACGGAAGAAGGTATCGAATATCCGCGAGGGGTGCTCGAAAATTTGCATGTGCAAATCGCCAGTCAAACCCTCGATGTTTTAATCATTCCTGAACGTGAATTCGCCGCTTTACATACTTCAGATAAAGGCTTTCTCGACTTGAAACCATTGATAAACCAAGCCCTTTCCTTCCCGGAGCAAGGAATTATATATGGAAAGAACGGAGAAATCTATGCCATTAAGGTTTCTGAGCTTTCCTTATTAAGAGATGTGTTTGCAGATCCCGACCTCGTATTGTGTGTACCGGCCAATAGTACGCAGGGTGAAAAAATGAAGACGTTCCTGGATTATCTCCTTGCGAATAATTAAATGTTTTTCACGTAAATTCGTGTGATAGATAAATAATAATAAGAACTTTTTCACAAAATAAGAATATTCATATTGACGAATAACATTCCCGGGGTTTAAAATGTTTCCTGAGTGAAACTTTTTAAACTGAATACAAAAAGGAGATTGTAAGCGGTGATTGACTATTTTCTGAATTTAAGTCCGGTAATGCAAGCATTCGTCGCTACCTTATTTACCTGGGGCATGACTGCATTGGGGGCTTCTATTGTTTTCACGACAAAAACGGTTAATCAGAAATTATTGGATTCCATGTTAGGATTTGCTTCTGGTGTGATGATTGCGGCAAGCTTTTGGTCCCTGCTTGCACCGGCCATCAACATGTCAGAAAATCATGCGATCGGCAACTGGTTTCCACCAGCTGTCGGTTTTATGCTAGGCGGTATTTTCTTATCGCTTGTTGATAAAATCTTACCCCATCTTCATTTATATAAGTCGATTGAAGCGGCAGAAGGAATTAATCCAGAAAGAAGAAAACGAAGCACTTTATTAGTTCTCGCGGTAACATTGCATAATATACCGGAAGGATTGGCTGTTGGTGTTGCCTTTGGTGCCCTTGCAAATGCCGATTCTCCTGTCGCCTTAACCGGCGCAATCGCGCTAGCTCTTGGAATCGGAATACAAAATCTTCCGGAAGGGGTAGCGGTATCCATGCCTTTGCGGGGAGACGGCATGTCGAAAAGGAGAAGCTTCTTTTTTGGACAATTTTCCGGTATGGTTGAACCGATCTCAGCTGTAATTGGTGCGATTGCGGTGACATTAGTCCAACCGATATTACCTTACGCCCTTGCTTTTGCTGCCGGTGCGATGATTTTCGTTGTCGCAGAAGAACTCATCCCTGATTCCCATGCCCACGGCAATGAAGATTTAGCAACGATGAGTTTAATGATCGGCTTTACCGTGATGATGATTTTGGATGTGGCTTTAGGATAAAGCTAAAAAGATTTACCCCTAAAACAACTGTACTTATTGTTTTAGGGGATTTATTTTTAATAAAATATTGTGCAATAGAAACGTTTTTACAACATATCTTTTATTGGACACCCGGCATGGAAAAATGGATAAAAATTAATCGATACAGTTATGACCAATGTATGGAGGAACGAATATGAGTGAGAACAAACATGTGAATTTATCAGGAACGAACCGACAAGTGACCCCTATGAATGATGAACATTCCTTGATGGAACGCCGCTGGGTATTGACCGGCAGGTTTGATGAAATTTATACAACTGCCCCTTGTGAGGATTTATCAAGTTCATTACAGGATACGGATATTTTTTATATCTATCGATTATACGATGCTTTGCTGGAAAGATATCCGGATATGATGTCAAAAAAATTGTTAGGACACGGGACTGGTTATCATGGGGAAAGCGATGAACGCTTGCCCATCTATGAATACCGCATTTCTGCTCCAGAAACGATTCAACGCACACAAACAGGAACGAGTACCGATCTGGAAGAAGCGCCATTAATGTTAATTACTTCCGGAGTGCACGGGTATGAAAAAGCTGCGGTTTATGGGGTGTATGAGTTCGTAAAACAGATGCTCGAAAACCCGCTGAATAGTCTAGCGATGGAGTCTATATTGAGCAATTTTTCCTTTAAAATCATTCCCATTGTCAATCCTGGCGGGTATAACGATAATGATCGAAACAATCGCAACGGTGTGAATATTAACCGGAACTTTTCTTATCATTGGGAAGAAGCACCAGATAAAGAAAAGGGAATAGCGCCATACTCGGAAAATGAAACGAGAATTATTGGTCAATGGTTAAAAGAAAATCGCCATGCTTATGCATATTTAGATTTTCACAATTTGACTAGAAAATTCCCAGGTCGGCATCGAGCGATGACTTCTTATCATTTGAGTCCTAATAAACAACTGGATAAAATGTACAGTTCACTAATTCGCATTTTATCCCGAAGATGGAAGAAAACATACTTAAGTTGTTATGCTGATTTAGGCGATATTGCTTATGGATTTTTAACGAGTGATTTTTATCGACACACACCAAATACGATTAACGAAGCTTATCATGTATACGGTATTCCGTTAGCGGCGACTCCAGAATCGGCAAATGAAGATCCGGTTGATTTGAACAAAGAAAATACGAAAGCAGTACTCGAGATGACGGTTGAAATTTATGCCAATTATATTTTTTCTATGGTAAATAATTTTCGGTAAAGGCGATGAAGTGGCGGTAATGGTAGAAGAGAAAAAATTTGTTGGCGAACGTTCAGCAAATTGCTCCTTTGGCCAGTGGTGGTCAGAGTCATAAGTTGAAATATTTGATAATGAATTGTTAAAAAATGTAAAAAGGAATTTTCTCTATCGGGTTGAATATAATAGACAGGAAGGTTATGAATTTAAAAGAATGATCGGCATAAGGCGGAGGATGATCAAGCATTTGCGGAAACTCAGCGGTTTGAACAAAAATGGAAGTAAGCAACAGTTAAGGGAATTGATTTTAGGCATCCTTCAGGGTGCTTTTTTATTTACAAAGATTCACGATTAAAAACAGCTGGAAAATTGAAGGATTCAATTAGCCGTTTTTTAGTGAAATATTGAGTTTAGATTACATTTAATGAGAACTGGGGAAAGAGGCTTTCCTGTAATCTTTGAATAGAATAATAACGTGTCGTATCGTATTTTATGCCGCGAGCAAATTAACGGGTGGGAGAGGAGACTATGGAATTTCTCTTTGATTATCTTTCCGAGTATGTTGTGATCGTTGTTCTGGGGATATGTTTGTGCGTGGGGTATTTAATCAAACACAGTGTAGATTTCATTCCTAACAAATACATTCCGCTAATAATGGCTGTATTGGGAGTCTTGTTAAATATATGGGTTCACAAAGGCGCTTTTTCACCAGAAATCTTATTAGGCGGACTCGTTTCTGGACTCGCCTCGACCGGCTTCCATCAATTACTCGTTCATTTAAAGGAAAAAGATCAATGACTCAATTTAACTTAATATGTCATCCATATTCTGCTTAACTGTGGATGAGAACAAAATAACGATTCGTTGCCTTTATCATAGGAGCGGAGGTTTTGAGTCATGAAACGGAAGATCATGTTTACAGAAAAAGTTTTTTTGACCTTTATGTGGTTGATTCTTCTAATCATGCTTTTTCATGACTGGATTGATTTGGGGCCATTTAATGATTTAGAAGGGATACGAGCACGAAATACGACCGAAGAACTGATTTTAATAACGGGAATCAATGTCGCATCTATCGGAATCATTCTTTTATTGGCCCATCTTTTTGCCGGGAAAACATATCCTTTATGGGTTAAACTCTGGCTCGTTATCCATCCGAGTTGTGTTTTCGCCGGGGCCTTGAGCGCATGGTGGATTCCGTATTTTTTCGGAACCGATGCGGATATGGTTGAAAGATATGAAATCATGTTTGGGGATACCCATAGTTTTTTACCCGAGAGAAACGGGATCACGGTCAATACGATTCACGTTCTCTTCCATTCTATGTTACTATTTTGTATTTTTCTGGCCTTTTTCATAAGTTTTGTACAAAAGAGGAAAATGGAAAAGGATCAGAAGAAAAAAATAGGTTTTTATTAACTTCAAAAAATGTATTTTCATTATGAGCTGGATAAAAAATGAATTTGTCCGGAAAAATTTTATAACAACATGATAGGAATAAAAAAGCTTTCAACTCCTTTTCAACAGGGGATTGAAAGCTTCTTTTTTATATGTTCATATAATAAACATGTAATCGATCTAGCTGCTGGAATAAACCTTATCTCTATTTTCAATGGTTACCGGGTTTTTCTAAGTAATTTTCCAAATCCCTGGCATTTGCTCTGGGAAAATACTTTTCATCAATTTACCAAATAGTTTTGTTAAACCAGTTAATCCTTGCAATGTTATTTCTGTACCGTCATTTGTCAATATAGAGTATATGTTTATAGATATTGTCCTTTCCCAGTCGATCCCTTTGTTCTCTCAGCAAGGAGAACAATTTTGTTAGGACGTGCCAGTTCCACGACTTTAAAATATTCCATCGCTTCTTTTCCATTCATTTTCCGCGTTTCTCTCCACCCGCTACCAACCTTCATGGGGCCGTCATCTAACCGCTTTATCTGAACTAAACTTTGCATCCAATGTTTTGCTACATCTAAATCTAATAAAGCTTTATAGACCTTTTCCTGGGGCAAGAGAAACCTTTGTTTTATTTCAAATGGAATACTCAAGTATGCTATCCCTTTTTTTCAATCAAGTACAATTTTGGCTCATAGCATCACTAATTTTGTCTCCCATAAAGAAAGGCGGGCTTTAGAATTTCAGATGAAAATATTAGCACTCAAAAATCCAAAATCTTGTTCAAGCTTCATTTTATTTCTCAAGGGCTTTTCTAACTTTGGGTACGACCTCGGTGGCAAGGAGCTCAATATTGCGGGCGACTTTATCAAAAGGCAAGCCACCAATATCCATTTGCGCCAGAAAACGAGTATGACCGAATAATTCATGTTGATGAAGAATTTTTTCCACAATGAGATCAGGGCTTCCTACAAATAAGGCAGATTCTGGGCTGGCTAATTGCTCGAATTCTTCTTGTGACATTCGTCTGCCGAATCCCCGCTGCTGATTAACATAGTACCAGTAGCTGGAGTAATAGGGGTAAAAATCTTCCTTCGCTTTTTCTGTCGTTTCCGCAAGATATACATGTCCCGTGACACCGATTTGCAATCGTTCATGAGAATGTCCCGCCTTTTTCCCTGCTTCATAGTATAAATCCACAAGGGGTTGAAACCTTTTGGGACGTCCTCCCAGGATAGCCAGCGCCATTCCCACTCCTAATCTCCCCGCACGAGAAGCACTTGCGGGTGTTCCGCCTACACCAATCCAAAGGGGAATCTCGGGTTGTACAGGACGTGGGGCAATGGCCGCATTTCGTAAAGAAGGACGGAATTTTCCATCCCAAGTGACACGTTCGTGTGTATTCAACAAAAGTAGGAGCTCTATATGTTCTTCAAAGAGTTCATCATTATCATCGAGGTTGTAACCGAATAAAGGGAAGGATTCAATAAAGGCTCCCCGTCCAGCGATAATTTCTGCACGGCCACCTGAAATCAAATCCAGCGTTGCAAAATCTTCAAATAAACGGACCGGATCCAGGGTACTAACCACACTCGTGGCACTCGTTAAACGTATTTGTTTTGTTACCGGGGCAATCGCGGATAAAACAACGGCTGGTGAGGATACTACATAATCTAATCGATGATGTTCCCCCACACCAAATACAGCAAGTCCAGCCTCATCAGCCAATTTCGCCGCTTTAATGATTTCATCCATCCGTTGCTTCGGGCTAATTGTCTTTCCTGTGAGTGGATCAGGGAGAAGGTCGGCTAATGTGTACACGCCTATTTCGAAAGGTTTTGTCAGTGTGACATTCCTCCAATGAAAGTGATTTCAAACTATTTTAGGACGCTGTCTATAATAGTTTCTGTATCAATAACCAATTCATAAAGAAATTTTTTCTGTGGAAAAGTTTTTTATACATGGTTTAGGACCACGCTCATGAATGTTTAATAATAATTTCTCTAAAAATTTTACCGAACGAGTACATCAAAGGTAACAAAATGGATTTCTATTATCAATAAAGACGACCTGTACCGAACGTATCAGGAAGATAAGATTTCTTGTCGTGGATAGGGAAAATAGCGCTATTTTTCAAAATAACAAGAGACAAGTGACAATACTCCGGTAAAATTTATCGCAAATGACATTTAAAGGAAATATTGTCACTTGTCTCATCTTAATTCCACACATAGTTTAGTGTATATATGAGATGAATATCTTTTTTAAAAAATTTAACAGATGAACGGATATTTTAGAGGATATTCTTTAATCAAAAACAACCCCAAGTTTATCCAGTATGAATGCAAAACATTCTGCTTCTTCCTTAAGCAAGTTAAATCGACCAGAGGAGCCGAAGTGGCCGGCACCCATATTTGTTTTCAGCACAAGGATATTATCATCCGTTTTCAATGACCGGAGTCGCGCTACCCATTTGGCCGGTTCCCAATAGCCCACGCGGGGATCATTCAGTCCGGTTGTCACATACATATGGGGATAAGGCTTTGCCTCCACATTGTCATACGGGCTGTAAGATTTCATGTAAAAATAGTCTTCCGGTTTTCGAGGATCGCCCCATTCATCCCATTCCAGAGTAGTAAGAGGGATGGTGTCGTCTAACATTGTCGTAATGACATCGACAAACGGAACATCCGCAACAATCACTCGAAATAAATCTCCAGCCATATTGGCGACAGCCCCAACAAGTAAACCTCCTGCACTTCTGCCACGAGCTGCCATTCGTTCAGAAGAAGTATATCCTTTATTGATCAGGTCGTTAGCGACAGCAATAAAATCAGTGAACGTGTTCCGCTTCTTCTGCATTTTTCCGTCTTCATACCACTGGCGTCCCATTTCCGAACCGCCCCGAACTTGCGCAAAAGCAAAAACGACTCCTTTGTCTAAAAAGGGGATGCGATACGGACTGAATTGGGGATCTAGATTAGCTCCATAGGAGCCATACCCATAAAGTATGAGCGGAGCAGGACCGGTACCTATGGCTCCCTTCCGATAAACAAGGAAATACGGTACTTTCACACCATCTTCCGCCTCAGCCCATAATTGTTCCTGCTTGTACAGGGATGAATCATAGTCACCGCTCACGGGTGCTACTTGCAAACAAGTTTTTTTCAGGGTTTCTAAATCTAATCCGTACGTCGTTTTCGGCGTGAGTAATGATTCATATTGAATAAGTACTTCATCGGCATCATAACTTTGTCCGCTAATTACAGAAACGGAATAAATGGATTCTTTCCACTGCAACTGTTCCAGCTTGTTATGTTTATAGACCCATATTTGGGTGAGTCCGTTTTCCCGACCAAAAATGACGAGACCTTGTTGAAACGGATATATTTTCTGCAAATAGCGACTCTCGTTATATTCAAATAAGTTTTCTCGTTCTTCAAGATTACTTAAAGGACAGCGTAAAATCTGGAAATTTTTCGCACCATCATTGGTGAGGATGAGTAACTCTTCACCCCAATGTTCCACATCATATTTAATTCCTGTACGTCTTTTTTCAACTAATCGTAAAGGGGAGAGGGGGGCATCTGCATCAATGAAATGAACTTCTGTCGTTGTCGTTGAGCGGGAATGGACAAAAATAAATTTTCCGCTTTGCGATTTCGCGATATTTAAGGTATAAGTCGGATCGGTTTCTTCGTAAATCAGTTCATCTTGATCCGGATTTGTTCCGATTTTATGTCGCCATAACCGATACGGGCGCTGAGTTTCATCGACGGTCACATAAAAAATATATTCCCCGGTATTCGCCCATTCCAAACTGGAATATAAATACACATTCGATATGGTAACTGGCAGTAACTCACCGGTTTCTAAATTTTTTATCTGCAATGTGTACCGGTCCGTCCCATCCCGGTTCTTTAAATATGCAAGAAGTTGATGATCGTGACTGACCCGCTGAACGGTGATGCTCAAATACTCGCCTTCTTTTGCCAATTCATTGACATCTAAAATGATTTCTTCAGGAGCTTGCGTAAGTTGTTTGCGCTTCGTAGCTTTTTTTCGGACATAAATCGGATACTGTTTATCCTTTTCGCTACGAAAATAGTAGAAATAGGGACCCTTTTGAATCGGGACATCTTCCTCTGATTCTGGAATTCGTTCCACGATCCTATGAAAAATCTTCTCCGTTTGTTCTTTTAGCGGGTGCAGTATTTCTTCATAATAGCGGTTTTCTTCTTCCAGATATTGGATCACTTCAGGATTATCACGATTTCTCAACCAATAGTAATCATCTTGCCGCTTATCTCCGTGAATTTCATGAACATGGGGAATTCGTTTTGCAATAGGTGGTTTCATCACTTTTCCTCCTTCCCACACATTTCTAATTCTTGAGATATCGCAATATTTCCTCTTTTTTTGCCAAAGTTTTAACGTTAAAAAAGTGATTGATGAAATGTTAAAAGGAAAGAGTTGAATTTTTATTGTTTTTACTGCTGATAATGGGGAGTGGAGGTGGATCAGTAAGAATAAACATTTTGTCTTCGAGGTGGAGAAATGGTAAAGCAAAGTCTGTAAACTTTAGAGTCCTGTGACCGGATCTTGCCGAATTGATTGACTAGTGAAAGAATTAATAAACGAAAAGCCTCAAAACCTAGTAAATAAAGGTTTTGAGGCTTTTTATTGGATATCGGGATGACAGGATTTGAACCTGCGACTCCTACGTCCCGAA
>CALGAD010000054.1 GCA_937951955.1 uncultured Bacillaceae bacterium | reverse complement strand
AAATTTTCTGCTTGAAACACTTTTTCATAAAACGCAACGGCCTCTCGTGCATTTCCTTCTAATCGTAAATAGGGGAAAAACTTCATTTTTTCATCTCCTCTTTACATCGTGAAATTGAATTTTGCTAATTATTATTTCCAACCAAATCCTGAAACACACTAAAATTTATTATTGAATTCTTTCATCTTTGATTACCCGAAAAACATTTACACGTTAAAAACACCTTCTTGCACATTGGCAAAAAGGCGTTTTTTCAGAAATTTAAAGTTATTTTGTTTCCGCGATTACGAGCAAAGGAATATTTACTTAATTATTCAGATCGGTAGCAGGCCTTTAAATAAGTTGCACAACTCCCGAGGAAAAACTTCTTGTATGAATTAATTCCAAATGCAATCTCTTTTTTATATCAGCAAACAACGGTTTTCCTTCTCCCAAAACAACAGGATGGACAGATAATCTAAATTCATCAATGAGACCTAATTCGATAAAAGTTTTAATAAGACTTGCCCCACCATATAACCAAATATCCTTACCAGGTTTATTTTTTAATTTATACACTTCTTCAAGAATATTTTCATTAATATATATAGCCTGATTATCAGACCCTTTTTTCGTTCTGGAAAACACATATTTTTCTTTACTGTGGATCAAATCCCACATTTCTTTTTCAAAAGCAGACGCTTCAATCCCTGGACGATAATTTCCCCATAAATCGTAACTTTTTCTTCCATACAGTATCGTATCGATTTGCTTTAGAAAATTGATAAACCCCATTTCTGGATCCATTATACACCAATCAACTTCCCCGTTTTTCCCTTCAATAAAACCATCTAAAGTAACTGCTAAATCTAAAATAATTTTTCTTGATTTTTCTACATTGGACATCATTATTTCACCTTCATGATGTTGCATTTTGCTGTTATTTAATTCTGTAAAACCATTGATTACGTTCCCATTTAAGCCTATTACGATTACACATTATCTCACGGCTTGCTATATTATATCCAAAAAACTTTAGCGTAATTTTCCTTCTTCTGTACACACCTGTATCAAAAACACTTATATTATTTGACGATAATGAACGGATCAATACTTCAAATATAAGGAATCTAAATCTTTAATTAATTTTAATCACAGGATAAAATGGAATAAAATGACTTACAGTGAGCAATAATGATTATTATGAATAAAAACGGTATTTTATACAAATCGTATCTGATCAAGTAGGCCAAATATTTTTTACAAGGAGCGTTCAAAATGCCTACAGTAATCATATTCTTGCTTACCCTGATTGTCATTGTCATCTCCGTATTCATTACCCTCGTCATCAAGTCCGAGCTTGATAAAATGTTTCGCGATAAAAAAGCGTCAATCCCTTTTCATATTTGCAATGTGATTGCAACGCTTATTCTGGCATACAGTTTAAAATTTGTAATGACGGTTTATGTTTTTAAGAAAGAATTTCACATCATTCCTCAGTACTTTATCCTTCTGGGAATCATCTTGCCAATTTATCTATTTGTCAATTATTTGTTTAAAAAACACCAATGGACGTATCGAAAATATAGCGCCACAGAGGACGGGAAAATAATTATATTAAACGAAAAATACTTACAAAAGAGAAAAACACATTCGAAATATAAAAATTATAATTCAAAATCGAAAGATCACTAATTCAAAAAATAGCACCATGATTGCAAAACAAAAATTTCATAATCCATAAAAAAGTTGAAAGGCCAGGATGACAACTTGATCATCCCAGAAACCTTTCAATTTTGTCGTAAATAAAATCTTTCATTGAACAGTCTTCAGATTTTTTTAACCTCACCAATTGTCCCATTTTTTATCGATGAGATTCATATCTTTAAGTAAGCTGATAAATAGCGAATCCTTTTCTGCTTTTAAAGCTTCTTCCGTACAGGCATCATGTGGCGGGTAGTTTAATTCTTGCGCCTTTTCAAGTGTGGCCTCTTCAATAAAATTTGTTGGGTTAGATTGTTCAAAACATATCGGTGCAATGTACGTCTGATATGTATGCTCCAAAATGATTCTTGTATCACGTGACGGTAAAGTTTCTCTCGGAATAACGAAACCAATGATTATGAGAACAATCAATAACAAGGATACAGCGATCCCGACTTTTTTCCCCATAAAAATCCCCCATCCCGTTTCGAATTAGACAATGATCGTGTTAAAAAACATTTTATAAAGTGTAGTGAACAATAAACTGAAAAATTATGAACTTCACTCTTATATTAGAATTTCATAGCGATAATCTCAATTATAAAGCTGTCTTTTTTTCACAATAATGATTCGTGTTTAATTTTCAAGCTGCTAACCATTTGGCATTGACCATTTTGAGTCGAGTAGCAAATTCTACGAATATTATTTATTCTAGAGTTTGTTCCCTTATCTTAGGGTTACCCTCTATTATTGATTTATAGGAAACTGGATCACGTTATCCCCACCCTTTTTCGTTGCGAAAACTTTCCGCAATGCTGCTACAATTTTGTCTCCATTACATAAGCAGCGTAGTTTGATTAAATCCTCATTCATATTGAGAATTTTCTCCAGGTCCCGGTCATCGTAAGTAGGGTCGGTTAACAGTGTATAAACCGAAATACGGATCGCCATATCAGAAGATAACGGATCATCCCATTCGTATCCATCCTCAAAAATTAACGTCCGATAATAAAATAGGTCAAAAATAAAGAGATCACCGTAGTTTTCTTCTGTTAATAATTCCACTAATCCAAACCCGAGGGAAATGAGTAAATCTAAATCCAGGGTCGGTTCGTTCAGGCGATAAAAATAAACCGGCTTTTTAATCATTTCCGTTTTCATGATTCTTTTATATTCTTGGCCGGTCTTTACATGTTGAATTTGATTTTGTAGCATTTCCTCAAATTCTTTTCCATTCGAACATTTTTGAATGAGTTCAAATTGATTGATCCCAAAAAAAGATTCCAGCGTGTGAAAATGATCATTTTTATCCACTACCACATACGATACTATCTCGTAATCGACTCCTTCTTCCAATTCATATGCATAAATCATTGATTCCTTTTGTCTAGTTTCCATTCCTTCATCCCTCCATTTTTTAGTCCTATTATTTAATGTAATTGAGCTAACAAAAACCCACGTTTTCAGGAAATAAAAAAACCTTATTCAAAAATGAATAAGGCAAATGCAATTCTATGTTCTTCATCATCTTTTAAACAATTTAAAATGAATAAACTTTTTTTAGACATCTAATTTTTCATTTTCGGATCCAGAGCATCTCGCAGTCCGTCCCCTAACATGTTGAAGCCCAAAACGACGAGCATTATGGATAAGCCGGGGAATAAAACGGTCCATGGAGCCGATTGAATATACTGTCTAGAATCGGATAACATTTTTCCCCATTCCGGCATCGGCGCCTGGGCTCCGAGCCCGAGGAATCCTAATGCCGCCGCTTCCAGGATAGCTGTACCAAAGCTAAGGGTCGCCTGAACGATGATCGGCGCGGTGCTATTCGGTAAAATATGATGAAAAAGAATGCGACCGTTTTTCATCCCTTGTGCTTTCGCAGCTAAAATATATTCTTCTTGACGGATAGAGAGCACTTTAGAACGCACGAGGCGTCCAAAAATCGGGATATTGATTATCGCAATCGCCAGTAATGCATTTTGCAACGACGGTCCAAGAATCGCTACAATCGCAATCGCCAGCAAAATGCTCGGGAAAGCCAGTAAAATATCAAAAATCCGTGAAATAATCATATCCACCCATTTTCCAAAAAACCCGGCAATAATGCCTAATAAAGTTCCCATAACGAGTGCACCCGTTACCGCAAAGAAACCGACCATGAGGGAAATTCTTGCACCGTAAACGATTCGCGTATAAATATCCCGGCCCAAATCATCGGTGCCGAACCAATTGTCTGCCGAAGGTGCAGAGAGACGTTCGCCGGCATTGAGTTGATCATATTCATATGGTGTGAAGAACGGTGCGATAATCGCAACGAGTACAAAGAAGATAATAATCAAAGCACCGAAGATCGCTAGTTTATTTTTTCGTAATTGCCAAAAGGCTTCTCGCCATGGCGATACAGAATCTTCAACGGGATCTTTCTGAAATGGAGCATTTGGTAACATTGGTTTACCTGGTGAAATCTCTCTTTCCAACTTTGTCTCCCCCTTGTGTCCGTTTGTATGGACAAGTCAAGAACCAACTTGCTTGGTACGTTTTGAACACCGCAAAAATCTGTCGAAATCAAAAGCATTACATTTCTATATCGCATATAAAAACACGTCATGTGACCACATCATTCAGTTATAACCCTCCATTATTCATATAGCTTCGAAAAAATATAGCATGGTTAATATTTAATTCGCGGATCGATATAGCTATAAAGCAAATCCACAATCAAATTGATAATGACAAAGATAAATGCGATTACCAAGATTCCCGACTGAATGACTGGATAGTCCCGGGTGCCAATCGCTTCGAATATATATCGACCAATACCGGGCCAGCTAAAAATCGTTTCTGTCAAAATGGCTCCTCCTAATAGAGTACCGGTTTGGAGACCCACTACAGTTAATACAGGAATCACGGCATTTTTAAAGGCATGGCGATAAATGACAAAAAAGGTTCTCGTTCCCTTTGCTTCCACGGTGCGGATAAAATCAGATCGCAAAACTTCCAGCATACTCGACCGGGTCATTCGCGCAATAATCGCCATCGGGATCGTGCCGAGGGCAATTCCCGGCATAACTAGATGCTTCAGGGCTGTCCAGAATTGATCGACCCTGCCGTTAAGAAGCGTATCGATTAAATGAAATCCCGTGATCATCTGGACCGGATCCCGGGGATTGTCTCTGCCAAAGGATGGAAACCAGCCAAGCTCCTGGGCAAAAATCCACTGCTGCATCAGACCGAGCCAAAAGACAGGCATGGAAACACCGATTAAGGCAATGATCATCGATAAGTAATCAAACCAGGAATTTTGTTTCCAAGCACTGATGATTCCGGCATTCACGCCAACAAACGTGGCAAAGGCGATCGCAAAAATCGTTAATTCAAAGGTCGCGGCCAAATGGGGCCAGAGTTCAGACGCAATCGGTGCATTCGTTCTGATCGAAGTACCTAAATCACCCTGTAATAAATTCGCTATATAGTTTAAGTATTGAATATGGAGAGGATCATTTAATCCTAATTGCTCTTCCAGGTTGGCCACTGCTTGCTCTGTCGCATGATCGCCTAAAATGATTCGTGCCGGATTTCCAGGAATTAAATATATAATCGCAAAAGTCACGATGGACATTCCGAGCAAAACAGGAATGAGCATCAAGAGTCTACGAATCGTATATGCTAGCATCGAGTTCACCTCTAACTTCGATTTCAACGAGCCTGGTTGATGCATTATTGAATATGAGAGTTATGTATTTTTCTACTAGGATCTAAAAATTGTAAGAAAAAATGAGGGATATCGAGAACATTCCCGGTTCCTTTTCCTCTATCTTCCCCTCATCAACTTCAACACTATATATTCACTTCATTTCATACAGATATATTCCGGCGGGATTTCGAATGATGAGTTGGCTATATGTCCCACTTGATGAGTAAGTTTCCCGGTATATCCAGTTTTTTCCGACCCTTAGAAAAGCACCAGCACATTTACATTCATAATTTTTTACCATTCCTGCGGGTGGCTCTTCTACCAGTTCCACCCGCAGGAGAAAAAACTTTTTCTTGCCCAAGATGTTCGAACTCGTTCTAAACTATTAATCTTCTATATCGACAAAGGTTAAAGGCTCGCTCGTTGATAAGTGCGGAATATAGTTTTTCACCCGCTCACTTCCCGCCAGTACGGGGATGGAATGGACTAACGGAATCATCGGTGTATCTTCATGAATAATGGCGAGTGCTTCTTTGTAAAGGGCTGCCCGTTCTTCCTCATCGATGGCAACTCTCGCTTCATCAAGCAAGCGATCCACTTCCGGATTGGAGTAGAAGGTCGAGTTGTTCTCTGGAATCCCCTTTGTACTGTTCAAGTTCCCTAGGAAGTAATCCGGATCTCCATTTGTCCCGGACCAGCCGAGCATGAAGACATCCTGTTTACCGGTTGTTACTTCATCGAGATATGTCGCCCACTCCATGGTGACAATTTTCGCGGTTAACCCGATATCCGCAAAGTTTGCCTGTAAGATTTCTGCAGCACGCTCCGGATCGGGCATATACGGACGGGCTACCGGCATTGCCCACAATTCAAATTCGAAACCTTCTGGATATCCGGCTTCAGCCAGTAATTGTTTTGCTTTTTCCGGATCGTACTCATACGGTTCAACTTCGTCATTATAACCTAAGTAGGATGGTGGTAGCGGATGTTTAGCCGGCTCACCGAGTCCAGCAAATAATAGTTCGACTAACCCTTCTTTATCAACAGCATGGTGCATCGCTTTACGGACGAGTGGATTGTTAAACGGTTCTTTTTCCACATTGAAACCTAAGTAGCCAAAGTTGTTCGTTTCGCGCTCAAACACTTGTAAACCGGGTTCATCCTTCACGATGTGATAGTCATCCGGATTTAACCCATCCATGATATCAATGTCGCCAGCTCTTAATGCCGTTAACCGAGCCGAGTTATCCGGAATCACCTGGAAGATAACTTTATCGAGTTTCGGATAGCCTTCCATCCAGTAATCTTCATTCTTCTCCAGGACGATGCTGTCATTTTTCGTCCAGCTTACAAATTTGAACGGCCCGGTTCCTACCGGATTTTCATTAATTGCTGGACCGTATTTTTCCAGTGCTGCGGGAGATGTAATGGCGAAATAGTTCATCGCCATATTTTGTAAAAACGCTCCGAAAGGTCGCGTTAACACAAATTCAATTTCATAATCATTGATGACATTAATCTCTTTAATGAGGTGTCCCTCATCCCCTTTAAAGCCACCAAACTGGTTTCCATAAACGCTGTAAACATAGCCATCATCTTTAAAGGAATAAGGATGATCCGGATCGGACCAGCGTTCAAAGTTGATTTTTACCGCTTCGGCATTAAAATCCGTTCCATCATGGAATTTTACCCCTTCGCGCAGTTTAAATGTATACCTCAAACCATCGTCACTAACTGTCCAATCCTCAGCCAGCCCGGGTTTGACATCAAAAGAATGTTCGTCAAATTGTAATAACGTTTCATAAATTTGCACCGTTACCCGGGAAGATTCTCCATCCTGGGTACTGGCAAAGTCCAGGCTTTGCGAGTCCCCACCGCGGGCGAAAATCAGCACTTTTTCTCCAGAAGTGCCAGTTTCTGTACTTTGTTCTTCCTCTGTTTCTTCTCCATTGCCATTACCATTGCCTTCGGTCGTTTCCTCACTACTACTACAGGCTGTAAAGGCAAATAACATCAGAAACGAAACGAATACGAGCCAAAATTTCCTTTTCAACTTCTTTCCCCCTTGTATCGTATTGAAAATTTATCACTAATACTCTGTTAAAACAGAGTTTAGTATCCGCTCCCATGAAACTTGAGCAAGGCCTGATAAACTTCAACTCTATTGATGACTTCGGTAAAGACCCCATCGAGTTTCTTTGATCAAGTTCCGACCGCCTCATCATACAAATGACAGGCGACAAAATGATTAGGCTTGACCTCTTTCATTTTCGGACAAACATGCTTACAATGTTCCATGCTGAATGGACAGCGGGTATGAAAGGCGCAGCCTGTCGGCGGATTGGTCGGGCTCGGTAAATCGCCCTGTAAAATGATCCGTTCCTTCTTAATGTCCGGGTCGGGTTCAGGTATCGCTGACAATAAAGATTGGGTATACGGGTGAAGCGGTTCTTCGTACAATGTTTCATTATCGGCCAATTCCACCATTTTCCCTAAATACATCACACCAATGCGATCACTGATATGTTTGACGACACTGAGGTCGTGGGAAATAAAGATATATGTCAAACCGAATTGTTCCTGTAAATCTTCCATTAAATTTAAGATTTGGGATTGAATGGACACATCAAGTGCAGATACAGGCTCATCACAAATAATCAATTTCGGGTTGAGGATCAATGCCCGGGCGATACCGATACGCTGTCTCTGCCCCCCGCTAAACTGATGGGGATATCGTTTGCCATGTTCTTCAGTAAGCCCGACAACTTCGAGGATTTCCTGTACCCTTTGTTTCCTCTCTTGTTTATCCGAAATCCCGTGCACGATTAACGGTTCCTCCAGGACTTTTTCAATGCGCTGGCGCGGGTTTAACGAAGCATAGGGGTCCTGGAAGATCATCTGCATATCCCGGCGCAATTTTCGCATTTCTTCAAAGGATAGTTCCGTTATATTTTGATCGGCAAAAATAATTTCACCGTCTGTCGGTTCTATCAATCTTAAAATTGTCTTTGCCGCCGTCGATTTTCCACATCCCGACTCACCGACTATGCCGAATACTTCTCCTTCATACACATCAAATGTGATATCATCAACTGCTTTTATCTCGCCTACCTTTCGGGAAAAAACTCCGCCGGTGATATCAAAATATTTTTTTAATCCTTTTACTTGTAATAATGGTTTAGACATGGACGATATCCTCCTCTTTCTCATACAGGAAGCACCGGCATTGATGGCCTTCTTTAATTCTGTAAAGTTCAGGATCTTTTGCAAAACATTGGCTAAAAGCGACTTCGCAGCGCGGTGCAAAACGACAGCCAGAAAGAATGGATCCTGGTTTCGGTACTTGCCCTGGTATGGAATACAGGCGCTTCTCCCGTTTGTTCAGTTTTGGCAGTGAACGAATTAACCCTTGTGTGTACGGATGTTTCGGTTCTTTTAAAATCGTTCGTACCGGACCTTCTTCGACTACTTTCCCGGCATACATGACGATGACCCGATCACACATTTCCGCAACAACCCCAAGGTCATGGGTAATCAGCATGATTGCTGTTCCTTTTTCTCGATTCAATTTTTTCATTAATTCTAGTATTTGCGCCTGAATCGTGACATCGAGTGCGGTCGTCGGTTCATCGGCAATCAATATTTCCGGGTCGCAAGCCATAGCCATTGCAATCATGACCCGCTGACGCATCCCCCCGGATAATTGATGGGGATATTCGTCAACAATTTCATCGGCTCGCGGTATACCGACCGATTTAATTAACTCCATCGCCTTTTTTCTTGCCTCTTTTTTCGAGATGCGCTGATGATTTCTTAGCGCCTCGATTATTTGGTCCCCAATTTTAAACAGTGGATCCAATGAAGTCATCGGTTCCTGAAAGATCATGGCAATTTGATTGCCGCGAATCTCTCTTAATCGTTTCTTACTCACCTTTACGAGGTCTTCCGTTTTTTCTCCAGCTGATTGTTGTTGGCGAAACAAAATTTCCCCGTCCACAATCTTTCCCGGAGGAGAGGGAATCAGTCCCATAATCGATAAAGAAGTCACGCTTTTCCCGCAACCCGATTCGCCCACTATTCCGAGAATCTCACCTTCATAAAGGGAAAAACTAACTCCGTCTACTGCAGGAACGACCCCTTTATCGGTATAAAAGTGAGTATGTAAGTTGCGGACTTCGAGAATAGTTTTTTTCATAAGCTCCTCCTAAATCAGTGTTTTAATCTCTTACACTTTGTCTAGAAGTAAAATATTCCTGCGCCACTTGAATGAAAGATATCATTATAACAAACCTTTTATCTGAAATATAATAACAATCTCCTTATTTTCAAAATATAAAAAATTTATAATAATTATAACAGCATGATTCCCCCCCTTCAAGTTCTATTTTCATAATTCAAAATTCCTTATTCGTATCTTTCATATTTAAAGGAATAATTTTCTTTATACTTTTTACATACACGTTCCTGATTACCCCATTTAATCATTTCTATATCTAAACAAACCCTTCATGCTAAAATTTCTATTGCAAATAAATATTTGCTACATTTAATTATGAAAAACTGCTATTCATCAGGGGAATATAAAGAATATAAATCTTTTTATCGAAGGAGTCGGAAGTATTGAATACAAACTCAGAGAATCTTAAAGTTATCTGCGCAGAGGATTGTGGAAATGCGCCGAAGAAATCTCTTCTTAAAGAACTAACCGTTGCCTATGCCCGGCACGATTTCGATTTTTGCGCAACATGGTTCAGTGATCATGTAGTCTGGGACATCATCGGAGAAAAGAGAATTGCGGGTAAAGTTGAATTTTTAGAGGAATTAAAGAAAAGAAGTAATACACAAGTAGAAGAATTAACTATTGATAATATCATCACGCACGGCAACGTGGCTTCAGTAAATGGGACTTACCTATTTCATAACGGGGAAACACTAGCTTTTTGCGACGTTTATCAGTTTGCCGGATTCGGAAAAAAAGCGAAAATTAAAGCCGTCACTTCCTATTTCATTCAGATCAAGTAATAATTTTCACAATATGCATTTGGAGAAAATCTATCGAAAAAGGTAACTCGTTCGTTCATCGATTGGATGTAAAATCAATATGAAAAAGGCGCCTGCGCAGGTAGTGACTCCCAAAAGATAGACTATTTTCTCTATCTTTTGGGATACAGTACCCATATGCAAGGTGCCTTCTTTTATTCTTTCAAGAGCACTTTTGATGTAATGTTTGCAATCGTCTCCTGGTATATGGCGTTTCTTTTTGGATCGTCAAGGAAGTATAAACTGAGTAAATCAATCAAGTACAGGGCACTTAAATCTAATCCCGTGGATAAATACTGATTACGGACTGGATGAATCGTCCATAAGATTTCATCGGATAGCTCCGTAAGATGGGTATGATCGTATGCCGTTAACGAAAGGAGTTTTACATTCCGTTGCTTTGCCATGGAAACCGCCGTAATCAAATCTTTTGTTTGACCAGACCGGGAGAAAACAATTAAT
>CALGAD010000053.1 GCA_937951955.1 uncultured Bacillaceae bacterium | reverse complement strand
AACTTGCTTATGATCCGAAATTATTGGCTACAAACGTGTTGAATAATGGTTCTGAACCGGCTTATTCCTTGCTTCCTCCTGGCATGCATGGTGTTGATGGCCAACCATTCCGTGATATTGCAGGGGAGGATATTGAACCGGATTTTGAAAAAGCGAAAGAATACTTAGAAAAAGGTTTGGAAGAAATGGGTGGGGAATTGCCGCCAATCGAACTGCTGACAGCGGATGATACGGTTGCTAAAGATACTGCGACATTTGTCCAATCTCAACTCAAAGAAAATCTTGGGGTTGATGTTTCCATTGTCACCAAACCATACAGTGGCCGTTTGGATTCCATGCGTGAAGATGATTATCAATTTGTAACCTCCAAATGGGGTGCTGATTATAACGATGCGATGACATACCTTGCTCTATGGGTTGGAGAACCCGCTATACCATTTAGAGGGAATTACCATAATCCGGAATACATGAATCTCGTATACAAAGCACAAGAAGAAACAGACGAGCATAAACGGATTGAGATGCTCATGGAGGCAGAACAGATTTTGCTCGAGGAAGATGCCGTATTATGTCCACTTTACTATGAAGGGTCTGCATATTTGCAAAAGAGTTATATCAAGAATCTCGTTTTACATCCGTATGGTGCACGTCTCGATCTTAAATATGTGACATTTGACGAATGATGTTGGATAAGACTCTGAAATAAATAAGATTGTCCCTGGTTTAGCACACTTTACTGGGGGCAATTCAACATATTTTCTGATCAATCTACAGCCAAACAGATCGAATTTGAAGGAGGTGGGGGAACATGAAAAAATTCATTCTGGTCAGGGTGGTCAATATTTTGATTACTCTTCTTATAATTGACACACTAACCTTAGCACTAAATATTACCATCCAAGCTCAGATTTTGGATTTATTGCGGGAAATTCAACAAAAAACCGGGACAGCAGTCATCTTTATTACACATGATTTAGGAGTTGTTGCGAATATTGCCGATTCAGTTGCCGTCATGTATGCTGGAAAAATTGTAAAGAAAGGAAAAGTGGAGGAAGTTTTTCATGAACCCATTCATCCATATACTTAGGAGTTAATACAGTCAGTTCCGAATATGGAAACGAAGGGCAAATTATATGCGATTCCAGGCAGCCCCCCGGATTTACTAAAACCTCCAAAAGGAGATGCATTTGCACCTAGAAATGAATACGCGTTGGCTATTGATTATGAAAAACAACCACCTACTTATCAGGTCAGCGACACTCATTTCGCCGCTACATGGTTGTTGCATCCACAGGCTCCTAAAATCAACTATCAGAAAAAGATAGCGGAACAAATGCATGACGAAGAAGACAATAAAGTAAAAGACAACGACGTTTTGTTGAAGGTCAATAATTTAAAAAAGTATTTTAATCTTCCATCAAAACAAGTATTGAAGGCAGTGGATGGAGTTAATATCGAAATTAAAAAAGGAGAAACTTTCGGACTAGTCGGTGAATCAGGTTGTGAAAAGTCCACGACAGGTCGAACGATTATCGGGCTTTATGAACCGACTGAAGGGGATATCATATATGATAATCAGCCAGTTAATGAAAGGAATCGAGGAGCTTTCCACCAAAAAATTCAAATGATCTTTCAAGATCCTTACGCTTCGCTCAATCCGAGAAAAAAGTGGAAGACATTATAGCTGAAGGTTTAGACATTCATGGTTTAGTACAAAACAAGCAGGAGCGGCAGGAGAGACTACAGCAATTACTGGAAGCCGTCGGTCTACAACCTGATCATGCACAGCGATTTCCGCATGAATTTTCTGGTGGACAGCGTCAACGGATCGGGATTGCCCGTGCGCTTGCAGTTGAACCAGAATTAATTATTGCGGATGAACCGATTTCTGCTTTGGATGTTTCGATTCAAGCACAAGTCGTCAACTTGCTTAAAGATTTGCAGAAAGAAAGAGAATTAACATATCTTTTCATAGCGCATGATTTATCGATGGTTAAATACATTAGCAATCGGATTGGTGTCATGTACTTGGGAGTCATTGTTGAAATGGCAGAAGCAGATGAATTGTACAAAAATCCGCTCCATCCATATACACAAGCACTGTTGTCCTCTGTACCTCTACCAGATCCACATGTAGAAAAAACAAGAGAGAGGATTATTTTAGAGGGAGGTTTACCAAGTCCAGTAAACCCACCACGTGGATGCCGCTTCAGAACTAGATGTCCTCTTGCAATAGAAAAGTGTTTAGAAGCTCCACAATGGCGAGAAGCGGAGGAGAAGGGGCACTGGGTAGCATGTCATTATGCATGAAACTAAAAAGGTTTCAGTTATCTATTTTTGATAATTGGAACCTTTTGTTTTGTCATTTAAATCGAATATGGTTAGTAAATGACCTTTTTATTTTAGAATGTATCCAAATACTAGGATCTTTGATGACATAATCAAAGTGTACACCAGTATCCGTTTACCGACAAAATATTTGTTACCTCTGAAAGCAATACGCGTGCTCAATTTACCGCTCTCTTAATACTCTTTTTGATCTCCTATATACCGGCTCGTCGATCATTTGTCCGTCCAGCTGGATTGCTGCCTTTCCTTCTCTTTTTGCCTGTTCAAAGGCGCTCACTACCGCCTTTGCCCAGGCCATTTCCTCTTCCGCCGGAGACAGCTCCTGCTGTACTGGATCGATTTGTTTCGGATGGATGCACAGCTTGGCAAACATGCCTAGCTGTTTCG
Source organism: uncultured Bacillaceae bacterium (assembly GCA_937951955.1). Classification (GTDB taxonomy): domain Bacteria; phylum Bacillota; class Bacilli; order Bacillales; family Caldibacillaceae; genus CALGAD01. The sequence goes on along the minus strand of CALGAD010000053.1, from coordinate 15,890 downwards.
CTATGTTTGTTTCCCGGCGCAGTCCTTCCAGATCATGAATATTTACAAAGACGGTGTCGATAGGGCTTGGAAGTCCGTAAGCTTTCGAAGCAACGACGAGGGCGGAACGGGGATAGATGAGCTCCGTTTCCTCCTCGGTTACGTCGATGCCCAATTCAAGGCAGTAATCCATGGCGCCGAAAGCGAGGCGGTAAACTTGTTGTGAGGAGGCGGCGATGGCAGGAGCTTTCAACACTCCTTTCGCCGATTCAATCAATGGGATAATTCGCTGGGATGTCTGCAGCTCCTTTGCAACGGTCTGAATTTCTTCTGCTCCTTCTGCTTTCGGCACCATGATTCCGAGTTCCGGATATTCACGAACGAACTGGACGTCTTCCTCCCACCAGACAGTCGATAGGCTGTTCATTCGAACGTAAATCGGCTTCTTGCTGGAAGGGTTGTTTTCTAGGAAAAGACGGATCTGTTCCCGGGCTGCATCTTTTCGCTTCTCTTCCACTGCATCTTCCAGGTCAATGATTACCGCATCTGCCGGGCTTTCCATTGCTTTTTGAAAGCGCTCCGGACGGTCACCCGGCACAAATAAGTACGTCTTCTCTCCGTGCAACATACTCTGCTCCTTTCATTTCCTTTACTGCCCTATGCCTGGATGACTCCTCGTTCCTCTAGCTTTCTGATTTCTTCTTCTTTTAAGCCGAGCTCATGCAAAATGTCCGCCGTATCTTCCCCGAGCTTCGGCGGAGATTTTTTAATTTCCAGCGGCGTATCTGACATCTGTACCGGGAGCCGTGGCAGTTTTAACTCTTTAATGTTGTCATGGGGCACCGATACGAGCATCTCCGTACTTTCCAGCTGCGGGTCGTCAAGGACTTGGGAAATCCGCTGGATTACCGAACTTGGAATGCCTCCTGCCTCCAGCTTTTCTATCCAGTTTTTTGCCGTATCTTTCCGAAACTCATCCTCCAGCAGTTCATTCAGTACTTTCCGGTTTTTTACCCGGTCCGGGTTCGTTCGGAAACGGGGGTCCCGGGCCCATTCTTCTTTGCCGACGACGTTACAAAGCTTTTGGAACAGAGAATCGTTGGAAATGCCGATCATAATCGGGTCATCTTTTGTGGTAAAATCGCCGTAAGGAGCAAAGGCCGCATGATTCGAGCCCATCTTTTTCGGCTCTTCTCCCGTAGCCATATAGGAAAGCAAATGATATCCGGTCCAGAACACTCCCGTTTCATATAAAGACGTTTCCACCTTTTGCCCTTTGCCCGTCTCTTTTCGATGGTACAGCGCAGAAACGACGCCGAGAGCTCCCCACATGGCACTTCCCTGGTCTAATATCGACACTGCCGCCCGGGCAACTCCGCCTTCTTCCGTTCCGTTTATCCCCATAATTCCCGTATCCGCCTGCAAAATCGCATCATATCCGGGTTTATGCCGCTTTTCTCCTGACTGTCCATAGGCAGACAAAGAACAATAAATAAGGGATTCATTGATTTCTTTCAGTTTCTCATAGCCAAAGCCTAAACTGTCCGCTTTGCCGTAGCGGAAATTTTCGACAAAAACATCCGCATTTTCGACGAGCCGGTAAACGATGTTTTTGCCTTCCTCTTCTTTTAAATTGATGACGATGGAGCGCTTATTCCGGTTAATATGCAAATAATAGACACCGTCTCCTTCCCATAAGGGCCCCATCCTGCGGGAATCGTCCCCGATGTTCGGCCGTTCAATTTTAATCACTTCCGCTCCCAGATCAGCGAGTATCATCGTTAAGCTGGGACCGGAAATATTCGTCGTTATGTCAACGACCTTGACTCCTTCCAAAGGTCCGCTCATCATTGCCGCTCCTTTTCTTTATTAGGATATTGGATTACATCCCGTCCAAAGGGGATGAAGCTTCAGCATCCCCTGGGTGTCTAGTTTTCCGTCCGGATGACTTTCAGCAAATTATCCCGGGTGCGCAAAATATGCTTTTCAATCGTTTCCCGCAATTTTTCCGGATTCGTTTCCTTTATATATTTCACCATTAGTTCGTGCTCTTCCTGGGCCTCCTGAAGCTGATTCGATAACAGGCTTGGCGTGTATGGCGGGATCCCTTTCCATAATGTATCTATCATGCTATGGATGCGCCGCCACGGACATCCTCTTCGCAATGCCTGGTGAAATTGGGCATTCAGCTTCGTATATTGCTCCACATCCTGTTCGTTATTTCCTAAGGCAGACATTTTTTCCAGCAAACATTCCAGCTCTTCGATGTCTTCCTCCTCTAAATACGGCAAGGAACGGACGGCCGCTTCCCCTTCGAGCAAAGCCCGCAGCTGATAAATTTCTTCAATATCTTCAGGAGAGATCGGCGTGACGATGGCTCCCCGCCGCGGCTCAATGCGCACCAAGCCTTCCACTTCCAATTGGCGCAGCGCATCCCGGATCGGCATGCGGCTGACGCCGAGTTTTGCCGCCCATTCTTCTTGAACGAGCCGGTCGCCCATTTTAAATTCTCCTTTTAAAATAACCTCTCTCAGCTTGCTCGTAACTTTATACTGTAGTGTTGCCCGATCTTGTTCCGATAACAAATATTTTCCCATCCTTCCACCTCCTAAAATAAAATTTTACTTCGCATGGCTTAGTGACAGGGGCCTTTTTCCCGCGGCGCAAGGGGACAAAAGAGCCTACTGCTGAAACGCGCGGACTCCTTTCTCGTAAAAGTCGCCGCCATATATATCATGGATGACGATGGCAGGGAAATTTTCCACTTCCAGTTTATGAATCGCTTCCGTCCCTAAGTCATGGAAGGCAATGACCTCCACCGACCGGATTGCTTTGGAAATCAAGGCCGCTGCTCCTCCCACCGCTGCAAAGTAAACGGCTTCGTGCTCGACAATCGCCTTTTTTACTTCTTCGCTCCGGTAGCCTTTGCCGATCATGCCTTTTAACCCCATTTCAAGAAGACCCGGGGTATATTTGTCCATCCGGCTGCTCGTTGTCGGACCGGCAGAGCCAATGACTTGTCCAGGTTTTGCCGGCGTCGGACCGACGTAATAAATTACCTGATTTTCAATTGGAAAGGGCAGCGGTTTCCCTTCCTGAATCAGCTCGTACAGGCGCTGATGGGCGGCATCCCGGGCCGTATAGACGGTGCCCGAAAGCAATACCCGGTCCCCTGCGCGCAAATCCCGAATTGCTTGCTTATCCAAAGGCAGCTTTAGTTTTTTTGCCATGGCAAAACCTCACATTCTCTTTTTCTATAACACAACTTCTTTATGACGGTTGGCGTGACAGTTTAAGTTGACCGCTACCGGCAGGGCAGCGATATGGCACGCTTCCACCTCGATTTTTACGTCCAGCGCCGTCGTTGTGCCTCCCATCCCTTGAGGGCCGATGCCGAGTTTATTAATTTCTTCCATTAAATCTATTTCCAGGCTAGCGATATCCGGGTCGTCATGGCGCTTCCCGACCGGGCGGAAAAGGGACTTTTTCGCCAAGTAGGCGCATCGTTCAAAATTGCCGCCGATGCCGACACCGACGACTAACGGCGGGCAGGCATTCGGACCCGCTGCCCGGACGACATCCAAAATATAAGCCTTAATGCCGTCAACGCCGTCCGACGGTTTCAGCATTTTCAAGCCGCTCATATTTTCCGCCCCGCCGCCCTTTGCTGTCATTTTCAGCTTCAGTCGGTCCCCTTCCGTAAATTCCAGATGAACAATCGCCGGGGTGTTGTCGCCGGTATTTTTCCGGCCAATCGGATCCCGGACGACAGAGCTGCGCAAATAGCCGTCCTGATACCCTTTCCGCACCCCTTCATTGATCGCATCCGTCAAACTGCCGCCGGCAATGTGGCAATCCTGCCCGATTTCCACGATAAATACAGCCGTTCCCGTGTCCTGGCACATCGGCATATATTCCCTTGCGGCAATTTCCGCATTTTCAATAAGCTGGGAAATGATCTCTTTCCCCGTTTCCGATTTCTCTGTCTTTAAAGCTTGATGAAAGGCATTCATCATATCTTCCCCAAGCTCAAAGTTCGCCTCTTGACACATGGCGGCAACTTTCTCCACAATTTCCTCATACCGGATTACTCGCATGTTGCGTTCCCTTCCTTTGTCCGCCGGAATCTGACATATATGTCAGTCCCGCTTTAAGTAAAACGTTCCGAAAGCTTTCGCGACGAGCGCGCCTTTGTCATTTTCGATTTCACATTCGGTCACTGCCGTCCGCTTTCCAAGATGAAGCACTTTCGGATAGGCATACAGATACTCGCCTTTTCCGGCTTGAATAAAATTCATTTTCAGTTCCTGGGTGAACACTTTTGCTTCATTGCCTAACAGCCCAATAAGATAATGGCCGAGGGCGATATCCGCCAGGCTGAAAACCGCTCCTCCCTGGGCGACGCCAAACGTATTCTCCGTATGCTTTCCAAGCTTCATCGTAAAAACGTCGCCTTCTTTGCTGATTTGCAAATACCTGCCAAAATAATGGGGATACGGTTTTTCTTCTTTCGTAAACAGTGCATCGAGGAACAATTCCGCATGTTCCAGCTCTTCTTCCGTCAAATGTTTCAATTTTTCCATTAACGAATCGTATTTCTTCGTCATTTGTCCTTCCATACGCTTCCCCTATTCTGCCATCGGTTCTAATGCAGCAAATGGTGCCATCAGCTGACGAACATCATCGATGTGTTCCAATTCCAGCACCTTTTCTGAAAAATCTTTCGGATGGATCCCTTCTGTTTGACCGGCCATCCGCATAAATTTGCGGACTAAATCCGCTTCGCTCACCGGGTTTTCCGGATCTCCCTTCGGAAAATCCGTTTCCTTTACGATCTCTTCGCCGGACCGCAGCTTTACGACGAGACGCGCTCCCCATTTTTCCGGATAGGCCCGGTCGATTTCCGGAACACTTGCGACGTGAACCTTTTTCATCACAGCGCGAATCGTTTCATCCCAAAGGGCTTCTTCCGTAAATTGATCCAGCCCGCCTTCCCCCGTAACAAAGGCCAATGCAGTACAATACTGAAGGCTGAATTTTGCTGCATAGACCGTGTCCGGTTCCGCATTATCGGTAATATTGATCGCCACTTGATACGTGTTGACGGTGATGCTTTCAACTTCCTCCGGCTGAATGTCCCGCTCCTTCTTCAGTTCGATGGCCAAATCCATCGCATGGTGGGTATGGCGGCAGGAAGCGTGGACTTTAAAGGAATTTTCCATAATTTTATGCTGTTTCCCGAGTCCGTCGGTAATTTTCGACACATCATAGTCCTCGCTCATGGCGTTGAAAAAACCCCGCCGTCCTTCTAAAATTTTCTTCGCCCCGGTAAATCCTTTCGCTGCCAATAGCGCACTGATAACTCCGTTCATCGCCGCTTTCCCCGGATGGAGCTGTTTTGACATCGCTCCGTCTTCGATAAACTCCCAGAGGCCGGCTGCTTGGGTTCCCGCACTTCCCAAAGCCTCCACCATCTGTTCTTCGTTTAGCCCCAGCAATTTGGCAGCTGCGGCGGCTGCGCCAAACGTTCCGCACGTGGCGGTGTTGTGCCAGTAATAATAATGGGAAGGACTTACTGCTTCGCCGATGCGGTAGCACACTTCATAACCGGCAACTACGGCTTCAATCAATTCTTTCCCGCTCCGCCCTTTCCATTCGCCAACAGCGAGCGCCGCCGGAATGACAACGGTTGCCGCATGGATGATAGAGGCTTTATGAATATCATCCAGCTCAGAAATATGGCTCGCCGCTCCATTCACAAAAGCCGCATTCATCACCGAAGTGGAGCCGCCGGTCACAACGGTTGCCTGCGGATTTCCGCCCATATCCCGTACCATTGCGTCCATCATTTGTACCGGCTTTGTCGGTGCACCGGAAATGGCGGAGCCGAAATAATCCAAAATGCAAAGTTTCGTAAACGCGATTACTTCTTCCGGCAAATCTTCATAGCGGACTGAAACAATGTAGCGGGCTAATGCTTTGCTTAAACCTTCCATCCTCATCCCCTTTGAAAATATGAATCGCTTGTGCGGGAACCTAGTTTTTTAAAAGGACCTTGGCAGCCCTAAGACGTGCTGGGCGATATAAGAAGTGACAAGATTGTTTGTCACCGGAGCCGTAATGTACAGGCGGGCTTCCCGGAATTTCCGTTCGATGTGGTATTCCTTCGCAAATCCGTAGCCGCCAAAGGTGTTCATCGCCGCATTGGCTGCTTTCCACGTCGCCTCTGTCGCCAGATATTTCGCCATATTCGCCTCTGCGCCGCATGGCAGGCCGTTATCGAACATCATCGCCGCTTTATCCCGCATGAGCCTTGCCGCTTCGATTTCCATGTAGGATTGGGCGATTGGGAACTGTACTCCCTGGTTTTGTCCGATCGGTCGGTTAAAAACGACCCGCTCGTTGGCGTATTGCACCGATTTATCGACAAAATACAGTCCGTCGCCGATGCTTTCCGAGGCGATCAATACCCGCTCCGCATTCATGCCGCTCAATACGTACCGGAACCCTTTTCCTTCTTCTCCGATTAAATTTTCTTCCGGGATTTCCACGTTTTCCAGAAATATTTCCGTCGTCGCATGGTTGATCATCGTATCAATCGGCACAATCGAAAGCTTATCTTTCTGGTCTTGCATATCTAAAATAAACAGGCTGATTCCGTCGGTTTTCTTTTTCACCTGTTCCTTCGGCGTCGTTCTTGCGAGAAGCAACATCAGATCCGAATGTTCCGCCCGGGAGATAAAAATTTTCTGGCCGTTCACGATATAGCGGTCGCCCTTTTTCACCGCTGTCGTCTGAATGCTCGTCGTGTCGCTCCCTGCCGTCGGCTCCGTAATCCCGAAGGACTGGAGACGCAATTCGCCGCTCGCTATTTTCGGCAAGTACCGCTGCTTTTGCTCCTCGCTGCCGTGGCGAAGCAGGGCGCCCATCGTATACATTTGCGCATGTCCTGCTCCCGCATTTCCACCGGAACGGTTTATTTCTTCCAAAATAACGGATGCTTCCATCATGCCAAGGCCGGCGCCGCCATACTCCTCCGGGATAAGCACACTCAGCCAGCCTTCTTCCGTCAATGCCCGGATAAATTCTTCCGGGTATTCGTTTTTTTCATCGGTTTCTTTCCAATACGATTCCGGAAATTTTTCGCATAGCGCCCGGACGCTTTCCCGGATCATTTCCAGCTCTTCCGGGGTGCTTTTCGCCTTTAGCTCTGCCTGTGTCATTTTCTTTTCCTCCTTTTATTTTCCTTGCCAGTTTGGCTCCCGTTTTTCGTTAAATGCCCGGATTCCTTCCAGCCGGTCTTCCGAATTGGCGCACGTGTAATAATGGCTAAGTTCGATTGTGAGTGCGGTGTGAATATCCGTCTGCAAGCCCTGATTGACCGCCTGCTTAATTGCCTTTAAGGAAAGGGGCGCATTTTTGGCAATGTCTCTTGCGATTTCCAGCGCCGTATCCAACAGCTTCTCTTTATCACAGACGGCATTGACAAGCCCTAACTGTAGAGCCCGTTCCGCGCTAATATGGCTTCCGCGGTATAGCATTTCTTTCGCCAAGCCGACCGGGATGGTCCGCGGCAATAGCTGGGTTCCGCCGATTCCCGGAATCAGCCCTACTTTTGCTTCCGGGAGTCCCAGTTTGGCATGGTTTGCCGCAATGCGCATATCACATCCTAATGCCAGTTCCAGCCCGCCGCCGAGGGCATAGCCGTTCAGCGCTGCAATGACAGGATACGGAAATTCCCGCAGCAGCTCGGATGCCCGTTCAAAAATGTCATGCTGTTTTTTCCATTCGTCCTTCGACATGCCGTTCCGCTCTTTTAAGTCGGCCCCGACGCAAAAACCGCGGTCGCCGCTTCCGGTAACAATTAGAACGCGAATTTCCTTATTATAAGCAAGTTCTGTAAGGCTTTGGATTAACTCTTTTCCCATTTGGGTGTTCATCGCATTCAAGCTTTCCGGCCGGTTCAGCTCCAAAATAAAAATTCCTTTGTTTGCTTCATTTTGCTGTATCCGAATCGTCTCGTATTCTCCCATGTTCCATTCCTCCTACGATGGCACCGGATATTTCCGGTCGTATTTTCCTGCTTTCAACACACTGCTGGACAGTTCATGGCCGATGATGTCCTTTAGCCTTCTTGATGTTTCCAGCAATTTGTCCAAATCAATTCCTGTTTCGATCCCCATACTATGAAACATATGTACCACATCTTCCGTGCTCACATTGCCCGTTGCCCCCGGTGCAAAAGGACAGCCTCCGAGTCCGCCGAGGGAAGCATCAAAACTCGAGACGCCTGCCTGCAGTCCGGCGAGAATATTGGCAAGGCCCATTCCCCGGGTATCATGGAAGTGCAGATTCCACTTTACGTGCGGAAACTTTTCCTGAAGCTTATTGACGAGGTCATACACTTGTTTCGGGTTCGCTACTCCCGTCGTATCGGCGAGCGTAATGACATGGGGCTCTAACGGGGCAATACTGGCAATGATGGAAAAAATCCGCTCCTCCGGCACCCGGCCTTCAAAAGGACAGCCAAAACTGGTAGCGATGGAAATATCGAGCTTCATTCCCCGGGCATCACAAATTGCTTTGATTTTTTTTACGTTTTCCAGCGATTCTTCGGTCGTTTGTCGAATATTTTGTAAATTATGCGTGTTGCTTGCCGAAAACACGACATTGACCCGTGGCACTCCGGCTTCACTTGCGTTTTCTGCCCCTTTCACGTTCGGAACGAGGGCAACGAAATCCGCAGGACTGTCCTTCAGCCGGGAAAACAATTCGCCGCTGTTTGCCATTTGCGGCACCAGCTTCGGATGGACGAAGGAGCCAAATTCGAGCGACGTCACGCCAGCAGAAATCAGCCCTTCTGCCAATTCCAGTTTTTCCTCCACTGTGAGCAGCTTCTCCTCAAGCTGCAAGCCGTCTCTTAAAAGCACGTCATTCACTTGCACATATGCCGGCAGCTGCACTTTTCCCCCACCTCCTGTTACAGTTTAATAAAAATATTTAGATAATTCTTTCATATACAGTATATTGTATCCAATATTCAAAGTCAATAAGAAATTAACCCTGCTTTCCTGTTAGGAAGAGCATCGTGGGTGGCGCCGTGACGGAGGCAGGACCTCTGTTTTCCGGCATTCCAACAGCGAACCCTGAAATATCCTTTACCTATTACATCGGCCAAAAGCCGAGCCAGCGCCACCACGTAAAGGCGACGGCGGCAACAATAACAATGCTTGCCACTGTTGCCCAAAACCCCGGGATATAAAAATCCCGCTGGGCTACCAGTCCCGTTCCGTGGACGATGACATTCGGCATCGTCTCTACAATCAGAATAAAGCCAAACAGCGTCGAGACGGACGACGCAAATACGATGACCATCGGATCCATTTCCGAAAGATTCGCAAGCCCGATCAAAACCGGAAGCAGCGTCACGACTGCGGTAGATACATTTGTCACCCCTAAATGGTACAGGTGGGAGACAATGACGACAACTAGGATGGCAAGCCACGGATTGCCAAACGCTTTCAGGACCGCATCCGTTTTCAGCATGCTTGCCAGCAGATCAATCGCCCCCGTTTCGATAAGCACCATGCCGAGGGAAAGGGTAGCACCAATCAGAAGCACCATATCAAAGTTGACGTTAATAACCTTTTTCCAGGAGACAAAGCCAATCTTCGGCATGGCAAACAGCACGACCGCCAGGAGCGCAGGTACCGTCGGATGAAACCCGTGCAGCGACTGGGTCATCCACAGAAGCACGGTTCCCGTCAAAATGACGATACATTTAATTTCCTTGCCCGTAAGCGGTCCAATCGCGCTTTTCTTTTTCTTCATCTCTTCCTGCAATGAGGCAAAGGAGTAGTCTTCCGGCGGGTACGTTTTCCAGACAATGAACGGGATAGCTGCCATTAGCAGCAGCCAAATCGGAAAGGCGTACAGAAACCAATCGAAATAGGATAAGGTTCTGCCCAAGTAAAGCTGCAAAATTTCGATGGTGAGAATATTGCCGATGGCAGCCGTTAAAATCGCCGTGCCGCTAATATTGCCGGCAAAGGCCGTGCCGATGAGCATTAATTTGCTGAAATTGCTCCCCTTTTTTGCCCCGACTGCCGTGATGACCGATAAAACGACAGGAATGACGAGCTGGGTCCGGACCGCCGTGGCCGGAATGAAAAACGCCTGTACTTGCATCAGCAGAAAAAGTCCGATAAAAATTCCCTTCGGCGACCGGCCCCACTTTGCCAGCAAGGAATACGTAAGCCGGTCCATCAGCGGGGTTTCATTCACCGCCTTGGCGATCATCATTCCGGCGACAATTAAAAAAACCGCCGGCGAGGCAAAACCGCTTAAGGCGACATCGATGGAGACGGCTTTCATTAAAAGCAAAAGCACCAAAGTTAAGATGGAAGTCATGCCGAGAGGAATTGGTTCCAGCGCCCATAACAATAATCCGAAGAGCAGCACCGCAATGGCCGTCCTCGCTTCCCATTCCACCTCCGCCGGCAACAGCAAAAATACCGCGAAGAAGCCGGCAGCCGCTAAGGTGAAAGCGAGAACCCGCCGGGAAAAGGAAAATGCTCTTCGCTTTGTTAATTTTTTCGTTTCCTGTTCCATTTTTCATCCTACTTTTTCTCAATTTTGCTTACAGTTGCATTTGTTCTCTTCATTGCCAAAGGAAACTTTTGGACTCCAATGCACACATCGTGAATATAACACGAAGCCCCAGGGCCGTACAGACCCGGAGCCTCCGCATGAAAAATCCTATCCAACTGCTTCCTCCGTTTTTCCAGCCGGGGTGCCTCCTCGATGGAAAAACTTTTGAATTACAATAACGGCAGCTACAACAGCCAGGCCGATGAAATCCGTGACAACTCCGGAAATCATGAAGAGGAGGGCCGCAGCCAATAACAATATGCGGCTATACCACTTGGCTGATTTGCCGAAAAACCAGCCTTGAACTGCTGCCGCCAGCAAGTAAACTCCAAGCAGCGCGGTAATGACGGCAAGCGCAATCGTTACGGTATTCCCTGCTTCAAGCAATAATTCCGGACTGTAGAAAAACATAAACGGCACGATAAAGGCGGCCAGTCCAAGCTGAAATGCTTTAAAGCCGGTTTTCATCGGATCGGTGCCGGAAATTCCGGCTGCTGCAAAGGCAGCGAGTGCCACTGGCGGTGTAATTGCAGAAATGACTGCAAAATAGAAGACGAATAAATGGGCGGTCAGCGGATCAAGCCCCATGTTGATTAACCCAGGTGCGACGACCGATGCTGCAACCGCATAGGCGGCAGTTGTCGGCATTCCCATTCCGAGAATAATCGCAATCGCCATGGCAAAAATCAGCGCAAGCAGCATGTTGTCATCGGCAATGGACAGCATCAAGGAGCTGAACCGCTGGCCGACACCGGTAAGGGCGATGACCCCGACGATAATTCCGGCACAGGCGACAATGGCAATGAGCTGCAAAGCATTTTTCATCCCTAATTCTAACGCCAATAATATTTTCTTTAATCCCATTCGGGTTTCTTTGCTGAAAAGGCTGATGACAAAGCTGGAAATAATGCCGACCGTTCCAGCAAAAATAACTGAACGTCCTTGAACGAGCATGACAATTAACAATAATACCGGAATAAACAAATACACATGTCTTCCAATTTCATTGAAAGAAGGCAGCTGTTTTCTTGACAGGCCGACAAGCCCGGATTTTACCGCCTGAAAATCGACCATAAAATAGACGGACGTGAAATATAGAATTGCCGGAATGGCTGCAGCAATAATAATTTCCGAATATTTTATACCGGTAATTTCCGCCATAAGGAAAGCTCCAGCCCCCATAATCGGCGGAAGCAATTGTCCTCCGGATGAGGCTGTAGCTTCCGTAGCCGCTGCGAAACGGGCAGGATATCCGGTCTTTTTCATAAGTGGAATCGTAAGCGATCCGGTCGCTACAACGTTTCCGGCAGAAGTACCGTTAATCATTCCCATCAGCGCAGAAGAGAATACGGCCACTTTCGCCGGTCCTCCCCGCAAGCCACCGGCAACGGCAAAGGCAACTTTCATAAAGTACTGGCCGACCCCGGACATTTGCAGGAACGCCCCAAAGATGATAAAGAGAATAATATATTTCGAAGATACATCGGTCGTAACGCCAAAAACGCCATCAAGGCCATACACGTAGGTGACGAACCGCTCTAACGAATAGCCATTATGGTTAAGGATTCCCGGCAAGTAAGGACCTAAAAATACGTATGCAATAAAGACGAAGGCAAGAATCGGCAACGTCCAGCCGCTCGTACGTCTCGTAAACTCAATGACGAGCAACAATCCGGCTAACGCAACGTAAAAGTCCATATCCGTCGGCACAACGCCAAACCGGAAAACGATCTGGTCTAAGTTGGCGTAAATATAGTAGCCGATATAAATGGAAATAATAATTAAAATCCAGTCAATCAGCGGAATTTTATTCGACTTTGACCGCCAGCCCGGATAAAGCATGAATCCTAACACCGTACCGAAAACTAAGTGGGTGCTGCGAAAGACCCAAGGGTCGATGGGATTTAAGTTGAGAATGTATAAATGAAAGAGGGCGCCGATGATGGCAATGGTCATAAATACGTAACGGACCCAGCCGGTGAGGTTGCGTGTGCCGGAAGCAGATTCCAGCGCATCTTCATCAATGGTCGTATCAATTTTTCCGTCTTTTAAAAAGGCTGTTTGACTTTTCGGCTGTTCTTCCTTATTGTTCGTTTTTTCTTCCGGCTGCTTTTTTTCTTCAGACAACGTTTCTCCTCCTCACTCTCTAATTTTCCGTGCGAAAAATGGGAATAGATTCCCGGACGGGGGCTGTCAGGGAATCTATCCACTTACCTCTCCATCTGGAAATTAGTTATTCCATTCTGGCGGATAAACAGCCTCCGGAAGTTCGATGCCGATTTCTTCATAGTAGCGGATGGCCCCAGGATGCATCGGATAGCTTTCGTTAATTAAAATCGCTTCCGGATCCCTTGCTTCTTCAGCGGAAGCGTGGGTCGTGATCATTTGTTCAATGTTTTCGTGATATGCTTTGACAAAGTCATAGACAAAATCTTCGTTGGCATTTTTGTGGACGACCCCGAAGTTATATTGGGCAATCGTCTCAATGTCAGAATCTAGGGATTCATACGTGTCTTTCGGGATGACAAAGTCGACAAAGTACGGCAGTGCCTCTTTCACCTTTTCCCGTTCTTCTCCGTCAATTCCGTAAATATTAATGTCCATTTGCGCTTCAATTTCTGTTACTGCTGCAATCGGAATACCGGCAGCGAAACCAATGTGATCGAGCTGACCGTCCATCATTTGCGATGCCATGTCACTGGCGCCGGCCTGTACTTGATCGCCGGTCTCAATGCCGAGGGCTTCATAAATGAGCGGGTTATACGTTCCCGGCGTTCCTCCGGCAGGACCGACCCCGACCCGCTCGCCTTCATGCTCCAAAATGCTTGTCACACCGGATTCCGCCGTAGACCACCAGTGGAACGGCGTATGGTACATCGGGAAAATGACGCGAATATCTTCGTACGTGTTTCCTCCTGTCCAATCCCCTTCTCCATGAATTCCTTCATATAGCGGACCTTCCGTTACCATCCCGATCTGGATGTCATCGGCATCCAGCAATTGAATGTTATGCACCGGACCTCCGGTAACTTCCACGTTGGATGTAATGCCTAAATGTTCTTCCAATAAATTGGCGAGTCCGCCGCCCCAGATGTAATATGTTCCCCCCTGGGATGCGGTACCGATTGTTACCGTGCTCGGATAGTCGGCACTTTCCCCTTCCTCCGCTGCTTCTTCTGTCCCTTCACTGTCACCGCCAGTATCGCTGCTTTCCGAATCTCCGGAATCATCGCTGCCCCCGTTGCAGGCGGCAAGGAACAGCACCAAAAGTGCCATTGCCAGAAACAGCAACGCTTTTTTCAATTTACCCATCTCTTCTCCTCCCTTTTAATCTTATCTTTTATTTTTTGGAAGATAGTCTATATAAATAGCTCCATACCTTTCGCTAAAAGATTCATATAAAGGTAATAGAGCTTCTTCCCACTGTTTTCTCTCTGCGTCGGACAGCTCGTGAATGTCAATGCATTGGCAGGCGGTCAAATAATCATATTTTTCCCTGTTCACTTCTTCGGCCAGGGACTGCTGCCATGCGGTTACTTCTTCCAGTGCATCCAAAATGACGATTTGAACTTCATCGGGCAGTTTTTTCCAAAACTGATTGTTCATCAGCACGACATAGCCGAGATAGCCATGATTGCTTACCGTTATGTAATCCTGAACGTGATGCACTTTCCGGTTTACAATATTGGAAAACGTATTTTCCTGGGCGTTTAACGTCTGCTTTTCCAGCACCGAGAATACCTGATCAAAAGTTTCTACTTTTGCTTCAGCGCCCAACAGTTGAAATTGCTCCTTCAACACGTCGCTCGCCATAATCCGGAACTGCAAATCACGAAAATCTTCCGGAACGCGAAGAGGACGTTCATTGTTCGTCATTTGTTTAAATCCGTTATCCCAAAAAGCGAGGGGGCTGATGCCCTGTTCCCGCAATTTCTTTTTCAGCACTTCGCCAGCCGGACCATCGATATATTCCTTTACTTCTTCCATCGTCCGAAAGGCGAAGGGCAAATCCATCACTTGCCATTCGGGGACGAGGGAAGTAATTTTTGACGTTGCCGGAGCAATCATCTCGACTTCCCCATTAATGAGGGCGTCCAGCTCCTCTCCGTCTTTATATAGGAAACTATTCGGAAACACTTGCACTTCCACAAAGCCGTCCGTGCGTTCCTCTACCAGTTTGGCGAAACGCCTGCTCGCTAACCCTTTCGGCGTCTCTTCTCCTACAACGTGGGAAAAGCGGATGACGATCCGTTCCTCTTCACTGAGCTGTTCATGATCCACCGGATAATCCCGTGCAGAACAGGCGGCTAACAGGACGATGGAGATTAAAATAACTAGCACAAATTTTATTTGCAGACTTGCTTTATCAATAATGTGCCCACCTCCATCGGAATATTTATCAATATTCCCATTAGTTTGATGATTCCCATTATAAAGCGCTTACATAAAGGAGACAAGAAAAAGACCATAATGTTCTTTTTGGTCTTTTTGGTCTCTGTGGGAACGAAAAACATAAATTAGCTAAACGAAGTAATAATTGCTCGGTCTGCCGACACGGCCGTATTCGACCTGCATTTGAATCTGATTTGTTTTCACGAGATAGTCTAAATAACGGCGGACGGTCACCCGGGCCATTCCCAGCTTGGATGCCAGCTGTTCCGCCGTTTTCGGTTTTTCTTCGTCATGGAGCGCCATCAGCACTTGCTTCAGCGTGACCTCGCTTAATCCTTTCGGCAGCGTTTCTTCCTGTTCCTTTTTCTCATTCCATTCGTCGATATCCGCCTGACTGACCGCATCGAGATGATTCAGTTTTTTCCACATTGTGTAGTACGTATCCAAAGCCTGCTTAAACCGTTCATAGCGGAATGGCTTCACTAAATAATCGACCGCTCCGAACCGGAAAATTTGCTGTACCGTCTTTACGTCTCTGGCTGCCGTAATCATAATGACATCGGCGGGGATATCTCTTTTTCGTATTTCCCGCAGCACGTCAATGCCCGACATATCCGGCAAATAAATATCGAGCAAAACGAGATCCGGTTTTGTTTCCGTGATTAGCTCCAGCGCGTCTTTTCCGGTGCCGGCACTGCCAATGCACGTATAAAAGGAGCTCTTTTTCAAAAACGCCTTATTTACTTCCAGCACCATCGGATCGTCTTCCACAATCACAGCGCGAATCATGAAAAGCCCTCCTTTTCTAATGAGGCAATTTCAATGATGACCGTTGTACCTCTTCCTTTTTCCGATTGAACAGAAATCCG
>CALGAD010000052.1 GCA_937951955.1 uncultured Bacillaceae bacterium | reverse complement strand
ATTTAGCGAATCACCCGGAAAACTCCGGTGCCCGTCAAGTTGTCGCATCCACCGGGCAAATGGTCGCCGAAACAATCAATTATTACTATAATTCACTCGCCCGGATTCAAAAGGATCTCGGGATGGAGATCGATACGAAGGTGGATTATATTAATAAATTGGTTGCACAAATTGATGAGTTGAACCGGCAAATCGCCAGTGTCGAACCTCACGGGAAGTTGCCGAATGATTTATATGACCGGCGGGATTTATTAGTCGATGAACTATCCCAATACATCAATATTAAAGTGAATACGGTAGTACCGGAACAATACGGTCAGCATCCACCGAATGCTCTCGGTCTTTATGAAATTGAAATCGTTCAAGCTGATGGATCCCCCTATACGGATGCAGCTGGAAATCGAGCGAAATTACTTTCCATCGATACGGTTACGGGAATTGCCACGATTCAACAATTAGAAGTAACTGGGGATAATGCAGCAGGCGACCCACTCACAGGAAATGTACAAAATATTCAAGTCGGTAGTGTCACCATTAACGATTTGAATTTTGTCGGTGAGCTTGGCGGTCTCATCCGCAGTTATGGTTATGAATTAACTGATGAGCAAGGACAGGGGCATTTCCCGGATATGCTCGACCGGTTGAATAATTATGCAAAAGTATTTGCTGAAGAATTTAATGCGATCCATGCACAGGGCTTTGATTTATCAGGGGATAATGGAGTTGCCTTCTTCTTATTTGATGAAGGTAATCCCGCAGCCTCCATTCATGTAAATGAAGCAATTGTTAAAGATCCAGCAAAAATCGCTGCAGCTAAGGAAAAAACACCAGATAACAAAGTACATAGCGGGGATAACCGGAATGCACTGAAACTGGCCAAGATTAAAGGAAAAGACTTTGCCGAGTTTATCAGTATTGAAAATACGGAGGATTTACCTGAGGGAATGGCAGCAGGCGGCACGCTAGATTCCTATTATGCCAGTATGATCGGTGACCTGGGTGTTGATGCTCAAAGTGCCATTCGCAATCGGGATAATACGCAAGTTCTTCTCGATTCGGTGCACAATCAGCGCCAGTCCATCAGTGCTGTATCTCTGGATGAAGAATTAACGAATATGATGATGTTCCAGCATGCATACAATGCTTCGAGTCGTATGATCACGGTATTGGATGAAATGCTCGATAAAGTGATTAATGGTATGGGTGTCGTTGGACGATAGTCTTTAGGAAAAGGTGGTGGATCACGTGCGTGTAACCCAGTCGATGTTAACGAATAATATGTTGCGAAATATTAGTTCGAGTTATCGGGAACTTGGCAAACTGCAAGATCAGCTGGCGACACAAAAAAAGATTACCCGTCCGTCCGATGATCCGGTTGTTGCCATGCTCGGACTTGGTTATCGAACGGATTTAAATCAAGTGGAACAATTCAGTCGTAATATTAGTGAAGTGGAAAACTGGTTGCATACCACAGATGATGCTCTTACCCAGGGAGCGCAAGTGTTACACCGGATTCGGGAACTGGTTGTCCAGGCTTCCAATGATACATATGAAGAAAGTCAACGGGAAGCCATTGCTGAAGAATTGCGGGAATTAAACGACCAGTTAAAAATCATTGCGCAAACAAAAATCGGGGATAAATATTTGTTTAATGGTACGAATACAAACCAATCTCCCGTACAAATGGTTGATGGTGTGGAGCAAATCGAGTTTTCCGATGGTGCCATCAATATTGAAATTTTCTCCGGAATTTTTATTCAAACGAATGTGAACGGACAGGATTTATTTGTCGATGAAGACGGTACAACAACCTTTGCTTTAATCGATGAGATAGTTTCGAAACTGGAATCTGGTGCAACAGGTGAAGAGATAAACGGATACTTAAGTGAAATTGATGGCGAATTGGACCGCTTCTTAAAAGTGCAAGCGGAAGTTGGTGCGAAACAAAACCGGATCGAATTAATGGCCAATCGCCTCCAGCAACAAGAAGTAACGGCCAAGAAAATTATGTCCGATAACGAAGATGTCCATATCGAAAAGGTTATTACTGAACTCATTACCCAAGAATCGATCCATCGGGCAGCGCTTGCGGTCGGTGCGCGCATTATTCAACCAAGTTTACTCGACTTCTTACGTTAAGCTATTCTTGAGGAATAGCTTTTCTTTTTCTCATTTTCAAAAAACCTTTTAAAAAAGGTACGTATTTGGGAAGCTATTTAGGAGAGTTGAGGAGATCGCGATGAGATTACCGCAAATTCGGATGGAATCGCAATTTTTTAAAATTGGTTTGCGATCAACTCCATCGACTATGACATTCAAACAACCGAAGGCCATCCAAACAATTGAACAAAAACCGGCAGAAATTGAGATTCGTACAAAACATGGCCGAATGCATATTGATCAATCTCAAGCCTTTGCCGAAGCGAATTTAAAATCGGTATATCAATTGATTAAAGAATATGCCCAGCGTGGTAAACAAAAAGGACTAGAAGGTGTGGCAAGACGGGCGCGTGAAGGTAGAGAGCTTATGTCTATTGAAAACAAAGGCAATCCTTTGATACGACAAGCGGTGGAAAAAAGTCATCCCCCACCGAAACAATTAGGAATTACCTGGATTCCATCTTATGGAAGTGTTAAATTTCATTATGAGCCGGCGCAAGTAGATATAAATATCACTCCCCATAAGCCATTGATCGATACGACACCGCAAAAACCGGTAATACAATACAATCCCGGGAATGTAGAAGTGTATGTCGCGCAAAAAAATAACTTACGAATCTGGTTTGAACATCTTTTCGACGAAACAATTTAATAAATTGAGTAGTAGGTGAAAAAATGAAAATACAAACGAAATACCACGGCGAAATAACGATTGAGGATTCACAAATTGTTCATTTTGAAAATGGATTGCCCGGATTTTTAGAGGAAAAAAAGTTTGTCATTCTTCCCCTCACCGAAGATCAAGTGTATTTAATTTTGCAATCAGTCCAAACACCGGCGATAGCATTTGTCATTACGAATCCCTTTTTGTTTTTTAAAGACTACGAATTTAAATTGGACGACGGGATTGTCGAAAAACTTGGTATAAAGGACGTAAATGATGTACAAGTATTTAATATTTTAACAGTCCAGGACCCTTTTGAAAAAACCACGATTAATCTACAAGCGCCCATTGTGATAAATGTAAAAAATAAACACGCTAAGCAGGTTATTCTCAATCACGAAAACTACACTACAAGGGAACCGCTTTTCCAAACAACACAAGTAAAGGATAAGGGGTGATTCGATGCTTATTTTATCACGGAAAAAAGGTGAGGCCATCCAAATCGGTGACGGAATTGAAATTAGAGTCGTCGCAATTAGTGGCGACCAAGTCAAAATCGGCATCGACGCCCCGAAACACGTAGAAGTGTATCGCAAGGAATTGTATGAACAAATTAAACAGGAAAACCAACAAGCAGCGAAAACATTAGATAGGATAATAGACCTAATTCCAAAGTCACAGAAGCCAAAAAAATTTCTCTAGAAAAGCTAAAAGTC
>CALGAD010000051.1 GCA_937951955.1 uncultured Bacillaceae bacterium | reverse complement strand
AAAATGTAAAGCGCAAGAGACGTTTTGATTATTGTTATTCCCGGTAAAAAGAAAAAGGGAGAATCGAGTTCTCCCTCTTGCTCAGTCTCGTTTCATTTACGATCATTACTCCATCATCGATTTACTGGAGATAACTTTTTTCTTTGGCCAAAACTAGATTAACTAGCGTTTCATTCACCGGCACTGCGAGACCGAGTTCTTTCGCTTTTTGAACAACGGCTCCGTTAATCGCCATGATTTCTGTTTTTCGCTGATTCAATACATCCACTAACATTGATGTCTGGTTGTCCGCTGTTTTTCGGGCCAGATTTTTAATACCGGAAGAATCGTTAAAGCTTAATTTGATCCCGGCCTTTTTAGCAACCATAAGGCATTCTTTGGCAATTTGCTCAATTAACCGAGATGTTTCCTCGTTTTCGATTAACTCACCATTTCGCAATCCCGTCAATGCCCCTAAAGGATTGATGCCGCAATTTCCGATCAGCTTTTCCCAAAGGATGGACATCACATCGTCAGAAACTTTAGACTCACCCAACTGTTCATGGTCAAAAATTTGCTGGATTTGTTTGATGCGGTCGGTCATTTCCCCATTCAACTCACCGATCACGGTACCTCCACGTCCCGTATGCAACATCACCCCTGGTTCGACGAGATATCCGGAGGTACTTGTTGTCCCGGCAATGATATTGTGCTTTTCAACATATTTGGCAATTTTTTCGATATTTCCCAATCCGTTCTGCAAAGTGAGTACCGGCGTGTTTTCCTTAAACAAATGTTGATTTTGCTCCAGGGCAATTTCTGTAACATACGTTTTAACTAATATAATGACAAGATCCAGTTCATCGGTGATTTTTATAGAGTCCGTAAACGCTTGCAGATTAGCGTAAACTTTTTTCACGTCACCATGAATAATCGTGAGGCCATTTTGATTAACTGCATTCACATGACCTTCATTCGTATCAATAAGAAATACGTCCTGTCCGGATTCCGATAATACAGCTCCATAAAGACTGCCGATTGCTCCGGCACCAATAATCCCTATCTTCATTCCCATCCAACCTTTCTGCGTCTTGTTCAACCGTGTTTGTATGAATCTATTAATATGGCTTATGCGATCGATTGCCCACCATCAATTTTCATTTCCACACCGTTAATATGTTCAGCTTTGTCACTGGCTAGATAGGCTGAAAAATACGCAACATCCTCCGGTCGGCCAACCCGTCCCGACGGAATCGATGAGATCTGGCGCACGACATTCGGATGATCTTCGTCAATCGCATAGCGCACCATCGGTGTATCGGTTAATCCCGGACAAAGGGCAACAGCGCGAATTCCTGATTTCGCATAATCAAAGGCTAATTGTTTTGTATAACCGATTACTGCATGTTTCGATGTGATATACGCAGCATCGCCAACACCAGCGATCGTTCCTCCTATGGAAGCAACATTGATAAAAGTGCCTTTCCCTTTTTCAAGCATATGTGGTAAAAGGGCGTTTGTCACCAGGTATACACCTTTTACATTAATAGCCATGATGCGGTCCCATTCTTCCTCAGTGATTTCCAGCGTCGGTTTGAAATCAGCTAAAATAGCAGCGTTATTCACACAAATATCAACGGTTCCAAATTCTTGCAAAGATTTTTGAACGAGGTCTTGAACGTCATCCTTTTTCGAGACATCGGCCACTACACTAAGTACCGTACCGTTATTTTCTTTAATCAATTGTTCTGTTTCTGATAATTCTTTTTCATTGATATCATTAATGATAACTTTTGCGCCCTCTTTTGCATACTGAATCGCCTGTGCTCTCCCCAGGCCAGATGCAGCCCCAGTAATTAAGGCTACTTTTCCCTGCAACAACATTCTCCAATCCCCTCCTCAAATCATGATATTTTTGTATTGTAGAAATAAATTCATGACAAACCTATCCTCTTTTTTAACAGTTGGATTCAATTTCAGCGGGGTATTTTAGCGAACAAAGTAGATTGAAGCATTGAGCTGTTTGCATCCACCGTTATGGTGAAATTTATTTAAACCAATCGGCAAATAAATTCATAATATATACACAATTTTATATTATCTAATTTTTACCAACTACACAACAATACGAATCTAAAAAGTTTATAAACAGCAAGTTTCAATAGATGGATTTTGGTAAATTTTGGAGGCGCAAATCTATATAACCGATCGTACGAGCACGCATACAGCCGTTTAGATTCAAAAGTGTCTTGTTTTTTCCAGAAAAAAATACCCGCAAACACTCTCTTTTCGGCATTTGCGGGCTTTTTTCCTACAAAAGTTTATCATTTTTTTAACGGGTTATGACAACTGCATCGTCGTTATGCAAGTTCTATCTCCTTCAAAGGTAGAGATCGTTTCTGTTGCTTTATTTCCATTATGCTCAATCGTTATGTGCAAAGTCTTATCACGTGGTAACCATAGATCGATAAATCCATTTTTTAATGAACTGATCGTTTTATCCATAATTACATTTCCACGATCATCTTCAATATAGATAGCAAATTCTTCTTCGACCAATTCACCTTGACAGCCAGTTAAACTATGAATGGCACACGGATGGGTTTGTTCGTAAAATGGGGCAATGGAAACAAAAAATTCATCTTCCGGAAGCGGATATACTTCTTCTTTACCATTTTGCTCCATCACAATTAATTCATGTGAGGTAATGGACGCAGAAACATTGTCAAAATCTCCTGCGCTGTAATATTGAACGAGTTCTTTAATATCTTTCCCCTCTAAACTTTTTGGTTCATTTGCACAACCTGTCACAACAAACAGAAATATCAAAGCGAATATCGCTAACATCCCTCGTCTCGTCATTCGGATAATCTCCTTTAGCAATTGTTGTCCGGCAATTACTATCATATTTTATTAGAATAGAAAGTTTCTTTCAACTGAT
>CALGAD010000050.1 GCA_937951955.1 uncultured Bacillaceae bacterium | reverse complement strand
ATTTTATATATTCTATTTTATAATAGTAGTAGAATGTTTTCTTAAAAACAATATTAAAAAAATGTTAAATATAAAATCGGTGAAGGTGAAGACGGTGAATTTTATTTCAGAGGATGGCTGGAAAATATGTCCGGCAGGTGGTGTGACAGGCGAAGCATTTTATGCGTGCCACGGGCAGGAGAAATTATTTTTAAAACGGAATTCATCTCCTTTTTTGGCTGTGCTTTCAGCGGAAGGGATTGTTCCGAAACTCGTGTGGACGCGACGATTGGAAAATGGGGATACTATTACTGCCCAGGAATGGATTCAGGGGCGCAAATTGGAACCCCACGATATGGGGAGAGAACCGGTTGCGAAGTTGTTAAATAAAATTCATCGTTCCCAAGCCTTATTAAAAATGCTTTACCGTATAGGAAAAACCCCATCAAAGCCGCATATGTTAATCAGACAGTTGGAAGGACTGCTGGATGAACAGTTTTTGAACAATCCACTCATACAAAGAACTTTACGATATTTAAGGAATCACATACATCGGGTTGAATGGAATAGCTGGGCGGTGTGCCATGGCGATGTCAATCACAATAATTGGTTATTGACAAAGGATAATGATCTTTATTTAATTGATTGGGATAATGCTTTAATCGGTGATCCAGCCATCGATATCGGTCCTCTTCTGTACTGGTACATTCCTGAAGAAGATTGGGATGAGTGGCTCCGGAATTACGGTGTTACCCCCGACCAAACATTGAAATTTCGTTTGCACTGGTATACGATTTATCAAACTTTATATTCCATACATTTTTATTATGAAAATGGCAATCGGAAAGAAAGCAAATTCTGGTATGATTATTTAGCGAACTTTTTTTAGACATCTCCCGGGGCTTTTGGGAGATGTCTTTTACTGTCCGTTTAGAAGACGAAAAGGGAGTTTGCCCTGATTTGTCCCGGTCTTAAGTCGATAAAAAATAATATTAGTAAAGACTGATACATCTTTTGAATAAACAAAAAACAGAGGTGAACAAGTTGCGTTTACGGCATAAACCTTGGGCAAAAGAAAAATTGCAAAATTATCCACAATATGTCATTGCAAATGCAGAAGAGTGGAAAGGAAAATGGAATGAGCTGTTCGGGAATGAGAATCCACTCCATATCGAGATCGGTACCGGAAAAGGTCGATTCATTACCGAAATGGCGAAAGCCCATCCGGATATTAATTTTATCGGTATTGAAGCGTACACGAATGTCATTGTATCCGCACTCGACCGGTTAATCGAAGCCGAATTACCGAACGTTAAGTTGTTAAATAAAAATGCCATGGATTTGGAAAACTTTTTTGCTCCTGGAGAAGTTACGAGAATTTATTTGAATTTCTCCGACCCGTGGCCGAAAAACCGTCATGAAAAACGACGTTTAACATATAAAAGTTTCCTTGAAAAATATCAAACGGTATTAATTAGCGGCGGAGATATTCATTTTAAAACCGATAATCGTGAGTTTTTTGAATACTCCCTCGTCAGTTTTTCCCAGTTCGGCTTAAAATTAAATGCCATTAGCTTAGATTTGCATAATAGTGACTTTGAAGGGAATATCATGACCGAGTATGAAGAAAAATTTTCTTCGCAAGGCCATCCGATTTACCGCTGTGAAGTCCAGTTCCCACCGAAACCGTAACTTCAAGGGATTTCCCTTGAAGTTTTTTATGTACAGGAATCGTTAGTGTGCAATATTGGACTGAAGAAAAAGGGAAGGCTACAATAAAAATAAAAAGGGAATGGGAGAGAAAAAAATGGAACAGTTACAAGTAGGGAAATTGACATTCACGTGGTTAAACGGCGGAGTTACTCATTTAGATGGCGGAGCGATGTTCGGTGTTGTACCGAAAGCGCTATGGTCGCGAAAATATCCCTATAATGATAAGAATCAAATTGAATGCCGGACGGACCCGATTTTAGTTGAAACTGATGGGAAACGATTTTTAATCGAATCGGGAATTGGTAAGGGGAAGTTGACCGCAAAACAAAAGCGCAATTTCGGAGTGGAAGAAGAGTCCAGTGTCGAACATTCTTTGCAAAAGCTAGGATTAAAGCCAGAGGATATTGACGGTGTGCTCATGACCCATCTCCACTTCGACCATGCAAGCGGGCTCACGAAACAAGTCGATGATGAATTTCAATCCGTTTTTCCGCGGGCAGCTATTTATTGTTCGTCAATCGAATGGGAAGAGATGCGCAATCCAAATATTCGCTCGAAAAATACATACTGGGAAAGAAATTGGCGTGGTATTGAGGAGCAAGTGGTCACTTTTTCGGAAGAAATCGAGGTGGCTCCGGGAATCCGGATGATTCATACGGGTGGTCATAGCGATGGGCATGCCATCGTCATTTTTGAGTCAGAGGGAGAAATGGCAATTCATATGGGGGATCTGTTGCCGACCCATGCCCATCAAAATGTATTATGGGTTATGGCGTATGATGACTATCCGATGGATTCGATTCGCGAAAAGCAGAAATGGCTTCCTTTTGCCACGGAAAACAATGCCTGGCTCACATTTTATCACGATGCTTTTTACCGGGCATTAAAATGGGATGAAAACGGCGAGAT
>CALGAD010000049.1 GCA_937951955.1 uncultured Bacillaceae bacterium | reverse complement strand
AGTATAGGGACATCACATGAGTTTTCCTCTTCATCGTGATGTCCTTATTTTTTTTTCAGGTAAGATGATGCAAATATACTAATTTTTGATTATGGCCTTCAATAGGAATGATTGTGGCATTTTTTAAAAAGCTTCATAGACTTTTGTGGTTTTTGCAAACGAATTTTATGTTTAACAGGTTAATAAAGTTCATTACGAAACTATCTTTAATGCAATTTCTTAACTTTTTCCACTTCAAGTTCACACATATATCACAATTATATGAATTTATGAATTGTTTTTCACAAACATTTAACGAAAGTTTCAAAAAGCCAAAATAAACCAATGGTATCAACGTTTTCGAGTTATACATCTATTGTGAAAACTGGAAAATTGCGCTTGACCGTTTGTTGAAAAATAAGGTATGGTTGATATTGTAAGCGATTTCATAATTCCAAAAGGGGGATCGTAATGAAGAGGTATATTTTGCGAAAGTTCCTATCTATTTTAATGGTTTTCACATTAGTAGTTCCTAATACTCTAGTAAATTTTGCCCCTGCAGTTCGCGCGGCAGAAACTGGAGTACAGACTGAAGATTTAATTATTTCCGAGTACGTTGAAGGAAGTAGTAATAACAAAGCGCTGGAATTGTATAACGGTACCGGAACGGATATTGATTTAAGTCAATATACGCTTGAGCTTTATGCTAATGGTAACACATCAACACCAGCAACATTGCAATTGAATGGAACTTTGAAAAATGGTGATGTTTACGTTTTATACAATCACAACGCCAGTGCAGAAATTAAAGCAAAAGGGGATTTAGCAAATTCCACCGTTATTAATTTTAATGGTGATGATGCTGTTGTCCTGAAGAAAAATGGAGACGTTGTGGACTCCATTGGACAGGTTGGGAATAGAGTTAATAATTTAGCAGATGTAACTTTAATAAGAAAAAGTGACATCACTGCTGGTGATACTAACCCATTTGATCCCTTTGATCCAGCAGTTGAATGGATCGATTTAGGCATAGATGTATTTACAAATCTTGGTTTCCACAATCCGAATGGAGAAAGCCCTGAAGAACCAACAGATCCAGAAGTTCCTGTAGAACCGGTCACTCTTCTCGAAGCTCGTTCAGCAGTTGACGAAGTAGTGACTGTTGAAGCGATTGTAACTACTGGCACAGGATTCTGGGGAGGACAAGGTTTTTATATTCAAGATGATACAGCAGGAATCTATGTATATACAACATCTACGAATGTAAAACAGGGCGATAAAGTCCTTATCACGGGTAAAGTCGCCGCGTATAATACAGAACTGCAAATTCAACCAAACTCTATTGAAGTGCTTTCTTCAGATAATCCACTTCCTGAAGTACAAGTTGTTTCTCCTTCGGGGGTCAATGAAGAAACCCAGGGTGAGTTAGTAAGAATAGAAAATGTAAAAATCACGGATTTAAAAGAATATAACTATGGCACATTTGAATTCGTTGCCGTAAGTGAAAATGGCGAAGAAATTCTTGTCCGTCATGATAACCGGACAGGTTCCAATTTTGACGATTTTCTCAAATTTTATAAAGAAGGCGACCTTGTACACATAACGGGTATCGCTTCCATCTTTAAAAATACTTATCAATTAAAAACTTTAGGGTTAGAAAGTTACGATTTAGTTAATAAGCCAGCTGTATACCCCTCTGTATTGCCAGGAAAAGTTGCTCCTGAGACAGAACTAGAACTATACTCCGGCTGGGAAAATGCGGAAATTTATTATACATTAGATGGTTCGGAACCGACAAAGGACAGCACAAAATATACTGAACCAATTATTTTAACAGAAGATACAATAATTAAAGCGATTGCCGTGGCCGAAGATGGTTTTTCTGAAGTATTTACATTTGAATATACGATTATTGATCTGACCAATATTCAAATTCATGATATCCAGGGTGCTTCTCATGAATCACCACTAGTCGGTGAAAAAGTTGCCGATGTTGAAGGGATTGTCACCTATACGTTTAAAATTGGAAGTGGCAATTACTTCACAATGCAAACACCTGATGGAAAAGAGGATGATGATCCGAAAACATCAGAAGGTATCGTTGTATATCTTGGAAATCAAACACCTCCGGAAATTGGTAGTCTTGTAAAAGTAACCGGGACAGTAGATGAGTATTATATCGATGGTTATAGTGATACAAAAGAAGAAACAGACTTACCGGTTACCCAAATCAATGCTCGTGATGACCGGGGTGGAAAGGTAGAAATTGTTGAAACGAATGTAGACCTCCCAGAAGCATTTGAAATAACAAGTGAAAACTTACCAGATAAAGTAATCGATAATGACGGTTTAACTGAATTTGATCCTGAGGAAGATGCTATCGATTTCTGGGAAAGCCTGGAAGGTATGCTTGTTAAAGTAGAAGATGTAAAAGCCGTCGCGCCTCAGGAACATGGTGATTTAATCACAGTTCTTGAAGAGCGAGAAACAGATACGATCAATGGTGGAGTTTTATTAAAAGAGGATTACGCAAATCCGGATCGTATCCAATTTAAAATGTTCGATAACAGAGAAGCAAGAAACTTCGATGTCGCAACAGGCGATAAATTCGCGGGTCCAATTGAAGGTGTCGTAAGTTACGGTTTCCAAAACTACAAGATTTACGTTGATTTGGAAGATATGCAGGATGCCCATATTAAAGGGGATGCAAAGCCTGAAACAACAACAATTGAAAAAGATGAAGATAAGTTAACGATTGCTACTTACAATCTAGAAAACTTCTCCAGTCAATCGGATGCCGATAAAGCTAATAAAATAGCTAGAGCAATCGCTTTAGATATGAATAGTCCCGATATTATCGGTGTGACAGAAGTTCAGGATAATAACGGTCCTGAAGCTGGAGATTCTAAAGCAGACAAAAGTTTTGAATATTTGATTGATTCAATTGAAAAAGCTGGTGGTCCCCGTTATAAATATTTAAATATAGATCCGATCAATAACCAAGATGGTGGAGCACCGAATGCTAATATTCGTGTTGGATTCCTTTATAATCCTGAACGGGTTTCTTTACCAGAAGGTATTCCAGCAGGTGATGCAACGACAGCGGTAGGCTATGAAAATGGTAAACTTACACATAATCCGGGACGTATCGATCCAACCAATCAGGCATTTCATAATAGCCGTAAACCATTAGCTGCCCAATTTGAATTCCAGGGTGAAGATGTAATCGTTATCGTTAATCACTGGAACTCCAAATCGGGTGATACACCGCTATTCGGTTCAACACAGCCGCCCGAGTTAGGCAGTGAAAAACAACGGATAGAAATTGCGAAAGTTATTTATGACTTTATTGAAGAGATTTTAGAAGAAAATCCGGATGCCAATATCGTATCCGTCGGTGACTTCAATGATTTCCAATTCTCGAAAGCTCTTAAGATTCATGAAGGCGAATTAATGACCAACATGATCAATCACGTTGATGAAAGTCAACGGTATACGTATATTTTCCAAGGAAACTCGCAAGTACTAGACCATGTTTTAGTATCGAATAATCTGGTAGAACATACAGAAATTGATATCCTTCATATCAATTCTGACTTTACGGATATGGCAGGGCGCGCTAGTGACCATGATCCGGTCATGGTGCAAATTGATTTAACCGATAAAGCGGACGATTTCTTCGACCTGACCATTATGCATACAAACGATACTCATGCAGATTTAAATAACATGCCTAAGACGGCAACCGTTGTCAATGACATTCGTGAGAAAAAACCGGATGCGCTTCTGCTTCATGCAGGGGACGTATTCACAGGAACCTTGTATTTCAATGAATTTAAGGGTCTAGCCGACCTGGCATTAATGAATTACATGAAATTTGATGCCATGACCTTTGGTAACCACGAATTTGACTTGGGCAACTCTGGGGAAGGTCACCAGGCCTTGGTTGAATTTATCAAAGGAGCGGAGTTCCCGTTTGTCAGCGCCAACATTGACTTCTCAAAAGACAGCTTGTTTGACGGCTTATTTAACGACTTGATCACCGCTGACTATGAAAATGGTCAAATTTATGATGGTATTATCAAAGAAATCAACGGCGAAAAAGTCGGTATCTTCGGTCTAACGACTGAAGAAACGAAAGATATTTCCAGTCCAGGCTTGATTGAGTTTGAAAACTATTTGGATAAAGCTGAGGAAGCCGTCGCAGCTTTCGAAGCACAAGGTGTAAACAAAATCATCGCCTTAACCCATATCGGTTATGATGACAACCCCGCAATCGATAATGACTTGATCTTGGCGGAAGCCGTCGAAGGTATCGATATTATTGTCGGTGGACATAGTCATACACCATTAGCCGAACCGGTATTAGTGGCAAAAGATGAGACACCGACCGTAATAGTCCAGGCTGGAAATAACAACAACAACCTGGGTGTCCTCGATGTCACCTTCGATGAACATGGTGTCATTGTGGACTATGAAGGTGAATTAATTAAGATTGAAGAACAAGAAGCAGATCCACAAGCGGAAGAGATTTTAAGAGAGTATAAAGAAGTGGTGGATCGCATTGCCCAAGAACCAATCGGTGTAAATTCCCCGATTGAGCTTGAAAACCCGCGTACAGGCGGAGACAATACAAAGCCAAGTGTACGCAAAAACGAAACGATTCTTGGTAATTTGATTACCGACGGTATGCTTGCGAAAGCAAGAGAGTTTACCGGTAAAGACGTGGTTATGGCCTTGCAAAATGGCGGCGGTATACGCGCTGCTATCGATGAAGGTCCGATTACCGTTGGTGAGGTTATAAATGTTCTCCCATTCGGTAATACGTTGGCGATCATGGAAATAACAGGTGCAGAGTTAAAAGCGGCCTTTGAAATCAGCTTCAAAGAATATCCGGGCGAAAATGGAGGATTCCTCCACGTAGCAGGAGGTAAAGTAGAATTTGATTCTACAAAACCTGTAGGTGAACGGGTAGTTGAAGTTTATATCAAAGACGCTGCAGGCAACTTTGTCCCTGTTGATGATGAAGCAACATACATTGTCGCCACGAACGCCTTTACCGCAAAAGGCGGAGACGGTTATGATGTATTCGCCAACGCGTATGAAGAAGGCCGGGTAACTGACCTTGGTCTAGTCGATTGGGAAAACTTCCTTGAGCATTTAGTAAATATCGGTAGCGAAGGCATCCCTACTGAAATTGAAGGAAGAATTGTGGATGTAAAGAATCAATTCGACCTGACCATTATGCATACAAACGATACTCATGCAGATTTAAATAACATGCCTAAGACGGCAACCGTTGTCAATGACATTCGTGAGAAAAAACCGGATGCGCTTCTGCTTCATGCAGGGGACGTATTCACAGGAACCTTGTATTTCAATGAATTTAAGGGTCTAGCCGACCTGGCATTAATGAATTACATGAAATTTGATGCCATGACCTTTGGTAACCACGAATTTGACTTGGGCAACTCTGGGGAAGGTCACCA
Organism: uncultured Bacillaceae bacterium; assembly: GCA_937951955.1. GTDB lineage: Bacteria > Bacillota > Bacilli > Bacillales > Caldibacillaceae > CALGAD01. The sequence continues at coordinate 1,413 of CALGAD010000049.1, read as the reverse complement.
GGCCTTGGTTGAATTTATCAAAGGAGCGGAGTTCCCGTTTGTCAGCGCCAACATTGACTTCTCAAAAGACAGCTTGTTTGACGGCTTATTTAACGACTTGATCACCGCTGACTATGAAAATGGTCAAATTTATGATGGTATTATCAAAGAAATCAACGGCGAAAAAGTCGGTATCTTCGGTCTAACGACTGAAGAAACGAAAGATATTTCCAGTCCAGGCTTGATTGAGTTTGAAAACTATTTGGATAAAGCTGAGGAAGCCGTCGCAGCTTTCGAAGCACAAGGTGTAAACAAAATCATCGCCTTAACCCATATCGGTTATGATGACAACCCCGCAATCGATAATGACTTGATCTTGGCGGAAGCCGTCGAAGGTATCGATATTATTGTCGGTGGACATAGTCATACACCATTAGCCGAACCGGTATTAGTGGCAAAAGATGAGACACCGACCGTAATAGTCCAGGCTGGAAATAACAACAACAACCTGGGTGTCCTCGATGTCACCTTCGATGAACATGGTGTCATTGTGGACTATGAAGGTGAATTAATTAAGATTGAAGAACAAGAAGCAGATCCACAAGCGGAAGAGATTTTAAGAGAGTATAAAGAAGTGGTGGATCGCATTGCCCAAGAACCAATCGGTGTAAATTCCCCGATTGAGCTTGAAAACCCGCGTACAGGCGGAGACAATACAAAGCCAAGTGTACGCAAAAACGAAACGATTCTTGGTAATTTGATTACCGACGGTATGCTTGCGAAAGCAAGAGAGTTTACCGGTAAAGACGTGGTTATGGCCTTGCAAAATGGCGGCGGTATACGCGCTGCTATCGATGAAGGTCCGATTACCGTTGGTGAGGTTATAAATGTTCTCCCATTCGGTAATACGTTGGCGATCATGGAAATAACAGGTGCAGAGTTAAAAGCGGCCTTTGAAATCAGCTTCAAAGAATATCCGGGCGAAAATGGAGGATTCCTCCACGTAGCAGGAGGTAAAGTAGAATTTGATTCTACAAAACCTGTAGGTGAACGGGTAGTTGAAGTTTATATCAAAGACGCTGCAGGCAACTTTGTCCCTGTTGATGATGAAGCAACATACATTGTCGCCACGAACGCCTTTACCGCAAAAGGCGGAGACGGTTATGATGTATTCGCCAACGCGTATGAAGAAGGCCGGGTAACTGACCTTGGTCTAGTCGATTGGGAAAACTTCCTTGAGCATTTAGTAAATATCGGTAGCGAAGGCATCCCTACTGAAATTGAAGGAAGAATTGTGGATGTTTCCACTTTACCAGATGAGGAAGAACCGGCACCAGGTGAGGAAGAACCAGCGCCAGGTGAGGAAGAACCAGCGCCAGGTGAGGAAGAGCCTGCACCAGGCGAAGAAGAACCGGCACCAGGTGAGGAAGAACC
>CALGAD010000048.1 GCA_937951955.1 uncultured Bacillaceae bacterium | reverse complement strand
ATTTGTTCACTTATATGTAACGAATATTGGAAAATTGGTTCGGCAAATAAACCTAGAACGATCGTTAATACAACTAAAGGAGAAATCGGTAACAGCATTTTACCAATCGGTCGCTTAGCCTGTTCTTCCGTATGCTTTTGTTTTCCCCAAAATACATAACCAAAAATTTTCATCATCGACACGAGAGTGAACAGTCCAACTAATAATGCCACTCCGGCAATAATATATTGCGTTTCCTGGATGCTACCGAGAATGATCGGAAATTTGCTGAAAAATCCACTAAGTGGCGGTATTCCAGCCAATGAAATTGCGCTAATAAAGAACATCCAGGCCAAGACCGGGTGGGTTTTTAATACTCCTCCCATCTTTTTTAATTCTGTTGTCCCGGTCACATATTGCGTGGCCCCGGCAAGTAAGAATAATGCCGTCTTAACGATCATATGGTGCGCGATATAGTAGATGGCTCCGGCAACGGCAAGTGGAGTGTAGACGCCAAGCCCCATCACCATGTAACCCACCTGACTGATAATATGGTAAGATAGGATTCTTTTAAAATCAAAATTCGCCACAGCCCCTAACACACCGAATAACATCGTGAAGCCGGCGATGGTTACAATAACATGTTTATGAGTAAATACTGGATCATGATAGAAAATTAAAGTAAACACGCGAATAATCGCATAGATCCCCACTTTAGTTAACAATCCACCGAATAAAGCGGCGATGGCCGCAGGGGGGCCGTAATACGATTTTGGAAGCCAGAAATAGAGCGGGAACAGCGCTCCTTTTAAGGCAAAAACGATAAAGAAGAGAATGGCAATGGTATTGATCACACCAGCTTGTCCCAACTCAGCGACTCGTAAAGAAATGTGGGCCATGTTCAACGTACCGACAACCGAATAGAGCCAGGCCACAGCAACAACGAATAAAGCGGAAGCAAAGATATTAATGATGACATATTTAAAAGATTCTCGCAACTGGTAAGGTGTTCCCCCATGAACTATAAGCCCGTAGGAAGCAAGAAGCAAAACCTCAAAAAAGACGAATAGGTTAAAAATATCGCCGGTTAGAAACGAGCCGTTGACACCAACTAAGAGAAAAAAGTAAAACGGATAAAAGTAGAATTTTTCCCGTTGTGGGGTGATGGTTTTAAAAGCAAAGAATAAACAAGATACACTCAAAATATTCGTTAATAATAACATTAAAGTAGCGAACGTATCGGCAATCAAGACGATTCCAAACGGTGCCGGCCAATGTCCAGCCTCTAAAACGATCGGACCCTCTTGATAGACAATAACCGCTAAATAAATCGATAGAATGAATAGTCCAATCGCAGTAGTCCCACTTATGATCCGCTGTAAACGATGATTTTTCGCAAATATGATCAATAACGCCCCGATAATAAAGGGGATGATGATTGGAAAAATAATGATGTTATTCATCAGCAGAACCCCTCAATTTTTCTAAATCATCAGTTTGATAAACTTGATACATTCGATAAGCAAGAACGAGCAAAAATGAAGTCACACCAAAGGAAATGACAATCGCTGTCAATACAAGGGCATGCGGGAGCGGATCAGTAAAACGGTCAGCACCGATATGTAATATTGGTGGTGCCCCTTGCTGCAACTTCGCCATGGTTACTAGCAATAAGTGAACGCCATGCGAAATTAATAACGTCCCCAAGATCACGCGGATAAAGCTGCGGGATAAAAAAAGGTAGACGCTAACGGCAAAGATAACGCCGATTACAACAGACATCAGAATCTCCATCACTTTTCATCCTCCGCGATGTTCAAGATAATCGTTAATGCTGCACCGACAACTACTAAATACACCCCCAAATCAAAGAGGAGGGCTGTCGTTAATTCGACCTCACCAAATATAGGAAGTTGAAATGTGTCGAAAAAATGTTTTAAGAATTGGTAGCCAAAGAGCATCGATATGATGCCCGTGCCGACAGCAAACAGCAAACCGATTCCGATGAAAACTGTGAAATTCAATCTAATCACGTCTTTAATGGTTTTCATATCAAAGGCTAGATACAAAACCAAAAGCGAACTAGCCGTCATTAATCCGCCGATAAAGCCACCTCCAGGATTGTTATGACCGGCCAGGAAGAGATATATGGAAAAAGCAAAGATGATCAACGAAATAAACCGGATGGCAACTTGCAACATCATATTATTGGGGCGTGGCCATTTCATACGTCTTCACTTCCTTTAAAGCGGAGCTTGATTAGAGATACCACCCCGATAGCCGCAATACCAAGAACTAAAATTTCTAGCATCGTATCAAAACCACGGAAGTCGACGAGGATCACGTTGACAATGTTATAGCCCCCTGCCAGGGTTTTTGAATTTTCGATGTAGTAATCGGCAATAGATGGTAAATTCACTTCTCGACCGAATGTAAACGCGCTAATAGACACAAGCGTGATCATCAATCCAACAGCACAAGATACGATCACATTGAACAATTTAAAGGGCTGTTTCGATTTCTCTCTGCGCAATTGCGGCAAGAAATAAAACACGAGCATGAACAGAATCACGGATACCGTCTCGACGAGTAACTGGGTCAAAGCTAGATCTGGCGCCCGGAACACCGTAAACATTAAAGCGACCAAAAACCCGGCGGTTCCGGCAACAATGACCGCCATCATCCGATTATTCACAAACGGAACTGCTACAACGGCAGCGATTAGCAATAACGCAACGATCCACATATACGGTTCAATTTCCGATACGTACTGCGTACCGATTGCAAAAGCATCATATTTAAATAAGGTATAAAGTACAAGAAACACGATAAATGTACACATGTAGAGAAAATAATCACGCAAGCGTCCAGTAATCTGAACACGGGTTAATAAATGGGAACCTTTTATCAAACCTTCGTAGGCGTAATCATATACGTAATTGAACAAATCTTGTTCGCGGGTATAAAATGCGCTTTCTACCCATTTTTTCATCGTCAAAAATAACAACGTCCCCACAAGAACAACACCGATCGTCATCAATAATTCAAGTTGAACACCATGCCAGTGAGACAAATGTACTTGAAATGACTCACCTGATGCTAAGATTCCGGGTAAGATCGCTTGCATCGCTGGCTCGATAAATGTATCTGACAATAGATTGGGGAAAAGCCCGATGATTACAACAAGCGCGCCGAGTATACCAGGACTGAGCAGCATACCAAAAGGCGCTTCACGGATTTTTTGAACTTCGAACTTCTCTTGTTGAAGCTTGCCTGTAAAGGTTTTAAAAAATAAAATAGCACAATATAAAAATGTAAAGATACTCGCAATCCAGGCGATGACCGGGAACAAAATTCCCCATGTTTCCAAATGGAAAATTCCATAATCCGTAACATTGAGCATGGCTGTAAAGAATAATTCTTTACTTAAAAAGCCGTTAAAAGGTGGTAAACCTGCCATAGCAGCTAGTCCAATAAAAGAAATTGTCGCTGTGATCGGCATGAAAGTGAGCAATCCACCGAGATTACGAATATCCCTTGTTCCGGTTTGATGATCCACTATCCCCGCGGTCATAAATAAACTACCTTTAAAAGTCGCATGGTTCATCAAATGGAAAACAGCAGCAAGAACTGCAGTTGTATACAGAGCATTATCACCATCATAAAGATAATACGCAACGGAACCCGCGCCTAACAAACTCATAATTAAGCCTAACTGACTGACGGTGGAAAAGGCGAGAATCGCTTTTAAATCTTTTTGGCGTACGGCTGAAACCGATCCCCACAGCAAGGTAATTAGCCCGATCAGTGAAATGATCCAGAACCACTCAGGCGAACCACCAAAGACAGGGGTCAACCGTGCGACCAGATATATCCCCGCTTTTACCATCGTGGCCGAGTGTAAATAAGCACTGACTGGTGTTGGCGCTTCCATCGCATCAGGTAACCATATGTGAAAAGGAAATTGGGCTGATTTGGTGAAAGCACCGAGAAGAATTAAGACCATCGCCGGTAGAAATAGAGGACTTGTTACGATAAGCCCTGTATCGCCAATGATCTCTCTAATACTGAAGGTGCCGGTCATCACATAGAGGAGGGAGATGCCCGCAAGCATCGATAATCCACCGAATACTGTGATGAACATCGATTTTTGTGCACCGTAGATCGCTTTTTCCCGTTCATACCAGTAACTAATTAAAAGAGCGGATGAAATACTCGTAATCTCCCAAAATACATATAAAACGAGCAAATGATCGGATAAAACAACGCCGAGCATGGCACCCATAAATAGTAAAATATAGACGTAAAAATTATTTAGTTTTTCTCCGGGTTTCGATAAGTAATAGATTGAATAAAAAATAATGAGTGTGCCAATGCCAGTAATCAATAGGGCAAATAACAAACTCAGTCCATCCACGTATAACCGAAAATGGATATCAAGGGACGGAACCCAGGGCACACTTTCGATTACCGTATTACCATTTGCAATGAGCGGCACATACGAAAGAAAATAAATAAATAAAATAAATGGTACGATTAAAACAAACCAGCCTGTATGTACTTTGCGAAAAAACTTATAAAATGGAGGCACAATGACGGAAAACAGAAATGGGGTTAGCACAGCCCAATGCAAAATTGACACGAGAATCCCTCCTTAACTAATACGAAACCAGCGGATGTCGCCGCAGTCATTTCGACAAACAACGGAAAACTTTTATCCGAAAACAAAGGTACTAACTTTGGATTAATCCGATTTAACAATCGAGAATCTAATATATCGTTTATCAAAAACAAAAAGTCTGTTATGAGGACTTGACCACCCTTTTACAGACTTTTACCATACATACAAGGAACATTTATATTCATCAAGTATCGAACAGCAGTACGTAAATATTCTCCCTAGTAATCCTCATTATTTCCTGTTTATAAATCAAAACTTGTTACTTCTATTTTTATGTAACGATTCCAAAAATCAATTTTTAAGAAGATTGTTCTCATAAAGTTCGAAAAGTATTGTTTGCTGGAAAACAAGCAACAATTGGAACCCTTTACAATCCCCAGTGGTTGCCCCGCCTAAATAATGCATATTTTAAATCATTGAAGAAAAATTTTCGGAGATTTTGACTGAATATATTAAATTTACTCAATCTTTGCCGGTTTCTATCTTGGTAAAAAGTCTATTATAATTAAATTGTCGTGTCAAGAAACATACATGATTCTTTCAAAAAAACTTTTCGTCCAGTTTAGAACACTTTTCCTGTGAAATGATTCGCAGCATAATTGAAAATCTCGTATGCGAATATTTACGCATAATTACTTTTGCGAGTCATCATTTTATTAAAATAGTTTT
>CALGAD010000047.1 GCA_937951955.1 uncultured Bacillaceae bacterium | reverse complement strand
GCAAGTGTACATTTTTGATGGCCATTCGATGCATTTTTCACTTGCCAAAAACAATGTTTTTAATAATTTTTCATCATCCGGAACTTCTCCATCTTCCACCCACGTACCAACTAAATTGCAAAGAATACGGCGGAAGTATTCATGACGAGTGTAGGAAAGAAAGCTCCGGGAATCAGTTAACATTCCTACAAAATGCATGAATAATCCCTGTTCGGCCAGGGCTTCCATCTGGCGAAGCATACCTTTTTTCGTATCATTAAACCACCAGCCCGAACCGAGTTGGAGCTTTCCTTTAATTCCCGGTTCCGTCTGGAAATTTTGCATCGTGCTCGCAACGAGTTCAAAATAGTTCGGGTTTAATGGATATAAAATCACTTTCGGTAACGCATCGTGTTTTTCAAAAGTATCGAGGAGACCATTTAACGGTGCGGCTACTTCACCAGCATCATTGATCGAATCAATTCCACTGTCTGGCCCCAGTAGGGCGAACAGTTTGCTGTTATTGTTACGTATAGCACCGAAGTGGATCTGCATCACCCAATCCCGCTTTTTATAACATTGAGCGAGAAATAGCAGGGTAGCCGTTTTAAACTTCTTATCCTCTTCTCCACTTACCTGCTCTCCTTTAAGCGCTTTTTGAAAAATCGAATTTACTTCTTCCTTCGTAAATTCGGCATATGGAATTTCGCCGAGACCGTGATCCGAGATTCGGCTGCCGCGTTCATGGAAATAGTCGATTCTTTCTTCCAATGCTTCGAGAAACTGCTCGTATGTGTCGAGTGACTTGCCGATTACTTCTTCCAATTTCTTGACAAAAGGAAGAAAAGTCTCTTTAGCTACTTCCAAACCTTTATCCGGTCGAAATGAAGGAACCACGGTTACGGGGAAGTCTTCGAGCTGACGAATGACATCGTGATCATGTAAATCGTCTGTTGGATCATCTGTCGTGCCGATCAATTTTACATTTGAACGTTTGATAAACCCTTGTGCAGTAAAATCATCTTGCTGCAACAGCTCATTGCAATGATCCCAAATTTCCTCCCAGTTATCACCGTTTAACAATTCATTTACACCAAAATACCGCTTTAGTTCAAGGTGGGTCCAGTGATATAAAGGATTGCCGAGCGTATTCGGTACAGTTTCAGCCCATGCCTTAAATTTTTCTTTATCACTCGCTTGACCTGTTATGTATTCCTCGGGAACCCCGTTTGCCCGCATCGCTCTCCATTTGTAATGATCCCCTTCAAGCCATAATTCTGTAATATTTTGGTAACGGCGATTTTCTGCAATATCCTTTGGCGGTAGATGACAGTGGTAGTCATAAATCGGCATTTGTTTTGCATAATTGTGATATAATCGTCGGGCTGCAGGATTTTGCAGCATAAAATCATCGTGGATAAATGGCTCCATTATGTAATACCCTCCTTCTTCTTGTTGTCCTTTCTTTATCGACTGATCGAAAGCATCTGTTTATTTTTCATAAAGACTTGCTAACGCATTTTTCTAGCAAATTGAGATCGCCTTCAATAGTATGCTTTAAAGCAAAACAACCCGTTGCAACCCTGAATCGCGCCCTGGAGATTATAACGATTGATCAATGAGGAAATAATCCCGGCTGAAAATGCATCTCCTGCACCGACACGGCCTACGATTTCCACATCAATGCTAGATGATTGATAATAACGTTCACCCTCGGAAAGCATGGCACTTAACCAGTTGCGATGGACGGAAATCGTCTCCTGGTGCGTCATAGCGAGATACGAAATGTTGTAGCGATTTTGTAAAATACGAAAAATCTCTTCATAATCATCCAGGCTCGCTCGTTTGGGGAGTTGATCTTTTAAATCGTTTCCCGACTCATCAACAAGTTCCAGGGCTCCACACCAATACACTCATCGACAAATGCAATAAGATCCGTCATCTTTTTACGGGCGACTGGAAAAAACCATAAACTGCTGCGATCATGCAAATTCCAACTCATTGTCAGTCCTGTTTCCTTCGCCTTCTGCAACGCTATTTTAGTAATTTGAAAAAGTTCATCGTTAGCGCCGGGGTGGTGCCACTTATACGAAGCAGTCGGCAGTGGCAAAAATCGCATCAAAGGCATTCGTTTGCTCGATGTTTTAAAAACAGGGTGGAGATAGGCGAAGCATCATTTTTCCTATTGTAGCGACTTTTTCATTATTTCCCCCGAACAGCTTGGATCCGCTCCATGAACTCCCTTGCTGTTTGTTCAACAGAGCTATAATCTCCATTCTTAATGCCTTTTGTTAAAGCGCTTCCCATTCCTACGGCAAATGCACCTTTTTCAATCCAGTCTCCAACATTATCGATGCTAACACCACCAGACGGCATCATTTCCGCATAGGGGATGGGGCCTTTTACATCTTTGATAAAAGACGGCCCTAATTGGCTACCCGGGAATAATTTGACGACATCAACCCCATAAGTTATCGCTTCCATTATTTCAGTTACCGAGCCACACCCCGGTAAATAAGGAATCGCATAACGGTTACACATTAAAGCGATTTCTTTATCAAAATGGGGGCTGACAACATATTGCGCACCGTTCATAATCGCTACCCGAGCTGTTGTCGCATCTAAAACCGTTCCCGCACCCACGATCATGTCTGGGTCGCCCTGAGCTGCCAGTTCAGCAATTACCTGTTCAGCTTGAGGGGTAGTAAACGTAATTTCTTGAGAACGAATACCGCCTCGAAATGCATGTGTCGCAATTTGAATGGCATCTTCTTTGTTTTTTCCGCGAACAACAGCAACCGCATATCCTTCATGCATCTTCTTTAGAATCCCGAACTTTCTTAACATAGGTTTCACCTCAAATTGTGTTAACTAAAGTCTACGATTAATTTTGGAACAGCCATTTTTTTTATTTGTATTGCTAATAATTTCATCCATCAAACTCAGTACCACGTTTGCCAAAAAATCCTCTAGCAGAAGGGGTGATAGATAAATTTTTCATTTTCGGGATAAATTTCCAGTAAAATATACTTGTATACTAGAATATCTGGTTTTGGTTTTCAATGCAATTTTTTACACGAGGATACCCATTTTAATGGGTAAACATTATTCTCCTTCACTTTTCAAAGAAATTGCGAGTTGTATTCAAGCATAGCTATCCTTTGTAACTTAATGAAAAAGAATAACCTGGCATATTCAGTTTCACTGTGAATGACCAGGTTGTATGCAAATTATCTAATAGTTAACTAGCAATTGCCTTTTGCAGTTCAATTTCTTCTTTTTTACCAATCGGATATAATTTAAAGAACACGAACATGAGGAACCAGCCCACTGCCGGGAACAATACGGATAAAGCCTTAACCGAATTCGCGTACTCCGGTAACCATGTCGTTGCTTCCGCTAAGTCCAAGCCTGGGATGAGTAAAGCGATGGAAGCGGGTATTAAGGCCTGGCCAATCCCTTGACCGATTTTCCGTGCCATGGAATACGTGGCATAGATCGAACCTTCATTTCGTTTCCCTGTTTGCAATTCTTGATAGTCGATCGCATCAGAAACCATTGCCCAAATAGCAACTTTTGATACACACGAAATCGTTACGGCAATAATTTGTAAAGCAATCCAGACAAATGGCGATTGTATCGGTAAAAATACTAAAGCAAAATAGATGAGCGCCGTTGCAAGTGCTGGAATGGCAACGCTTGCTTTTTTGCCAATTTTGTCAATAAGGACTGGCCCTAGAATTGTTCCAAAAATCAACGGTACGATTTGCGTTAAAGTTAAGAAAGATGATAATGCGCCGTTTTTGAAATAAAGCTGGAAAGTAATTGTGCCTAGTTGAACCGATGATGCAATAAATATCATTTGTACCACACCGGCCAATGTTAAAGTTAAAGTCGCCTTATTTTTTATAAATCCTTTCAACGCTTCCAGATAGCTAAAGTTCTCCTTTGCTTGACCTTTTTCTGCTTTATGCATAACCCGCTCTTCCACATTTCGAAGGAGGAAAATAAACGAGAATACTGCCACACAACCTAGTACAACAGCGACCCAGAAGATTCTCTCACCCAAAAAGACATTTTGCACTTCACCGTTTACCTTAATATTTTGATAAACAAAAATCGGAACAATAAAACCTACTAAAGAATTACCAATTAAATAACCGTAACTTCTTGCCGTTGAGAGAACCGTTCTTTCCTTCGCCTTAACCGTCATAACCGATAATAAGGAACCGTAAGGAACATTAACAACGGTATAACAAATATCCCAGATAATGTACGACCCTATACAAATTGCTAATTTTAAAGGATAATTCCAGTCCGAGCTATCGATAAACATGATCACGCTTGCAAATGCTAAAATCATTCCTCCGTATTTAATCCACGGTTTAAATTTATCTCCTTTTGCAGGAGTATAGCGGTCAATTAACGAACCGACAATCGGATCATTGATGCCATCGAATATTTTTGTAACTAAAATTATTAAAGAATAATGGACAAGCTTGATACCAACAAATTGTGTGAAGAAAATAAACATAAAGGACGAAATTAAACTAAAACTCATATTACATCCGAAATCGCCAAAAAAGTAACCGATTACATCCCGCTTCGAAAAATCCCGTTTAGCGTGATCAAAGTATGTGGAACTATTTTTTATCAGTTCGACTGCGCTACTCTTTGCATGGTTTGCCATTGCCATTCTTCCTTTCCCTGTAAACTAGTTTGTTGTTTTTAAATACCGTGAATGACTCGTTGATTTTCGCTTTCAAGCTAGCTAACAATTTGTGTCTTACGCTATAAAATAAAATAACTTTGATAGTCTAAAAACAGCTTTGATTAAGAGAACAAATACTAAATGTCATCGGTTTCTACCTATCAATGCCTTCATTCGTAAAAGTTTTTCCCAGCAATTCATCTTATTCAAAGCGCTATCACTTCCCTTTGTTAGTATAGTAGTATGGTACCATTCATAGTTATAAAAAACATTGTCTCAAATTGTTGTAAACGCTTAATTTTTGTACTCATATTGCTTTTTTGTAACTGCTTACATTTGACTTTTCACTTTTTTAGAAAAAGCAAAATAATAGAGTTATAACATCGTTTTTGCAAGGATGGAACACAAGAAATATAAAATTCATAACCCCCAGAAAAGCTCTTTACTACCACTTCGGGGAATATAAAAGCTTAATTCATATAAGTCTAAAACAGCGTATCTCGAGTATACAAGTATGCATTATTTTGAATGGATTAGTGCTTGTCCAGTTAGCAACATGTTCCTTAATGCCAACTCCGTACTTATTGATACCATTCGAATTATAATATCTACAAGAACTTCCTTTTTCTGGCCGAAGGTATTCTTGAAATTTCCCAGTATATTTATTCCTGTAAAATCGTTTGTTTGAAAAGATTGATCGAATGTGTTACCTCATTTCGATTGATCCATTTCCTTGCGTATCTTTCGATAATTCCCAGCGGTTATTCCGGCATGTTTGCGAAAAAAACGACTGAAATGAGAAACACTCTCAAATCCGGTGGCAAGTGCAATTTCCTGGAGTGTTTGATCTGGATCTAATTCCAGCATTAATTTTGCCTGTGTCAATCGATAATTTTGTAAATATTCCATAACAGTAAGACCGGTTACTTCTTTAAAGATATGAGAGACATATGATTTACTTAAGTTTAAATCTTTGGCAATAGTGTCTAAGGTGAGCTTTTTTGAATAATTTCGCTGTATATACGATACAATGTCATCCACGTACATTTCTTTATTTGTTTTCTGTATTGTTTGTGTCCTTGCACCGTACTTACGGAGCCGATACAGGCTTAATAAAATTTCGATTAATAATAACTTCGCTTCAACAATGGATTCCTGCTTTTTGCCTTTATTTGATCTCCATACCTTTTCCAACCAGGATATCAATGTTTCTAGTTGTATTGACTCCTCATTTTCCTCTGTCCGGATTAAATAATGACGCATTGTGATAAATGATTCTAACAAATAGTTAGCATTTAATTCTCCTAGCAAACCCGAAATCCATTTTGGCGAAAAATGAATATGACTACGAATGTATTCGCTGTTCGGAAGAACATAAGGCTTATGCAATAATGTTCCATCCAAAAGCAAAATATCACCCGGTTGCAAATGATAAATTTGCTTTTCAACTAAATACTTACAAGTCCCTGCATGAAAAAAATAAATTTCATAAAAATCGCTATGGGCGTGATAATCAATTTCTTCGATGTGTCCTTGTAAACGGTAATTTACAACAATCGGTTCATTCAAACGGCTTCCTTCCCTTCTAGCTTATAGAGAAGTGCTTGGACAAAATTTTTGTCAATCTTTAACGGTAATTATTTCCGTTCCACATTGATTTTCGCAAACAATGGGAGCATAATCGAACTAAATCATACCGATCACTGTTCTTCTATACTTATCAATAACGTCGATCATTCCCACATTTATTATTCGTATTGCTGTATAATCTCATTCACCCATAGCTATGATAGACTATTCAATTTTCCAGTAATAAATGATTTTGCTCACCTTTCAATCTAAACGAAACTAAGTAATAACTGATTGATAAGTTCAAATAATTATAGAGAGTATTAAGAATAAGCATATAAAAGACTCTCTTCCAGAGAAAGGAGTTTGTCACTGTGATCAAAGTAATCATAATACGGGCTATTTTCGGCAAATAGCTCTTTCCACTGCTTCGTTGGCGCTAAAATATGTTGGTGAACAATTTTTTCAACTTGATCGACTGCTTTATTTTCGATAATTTTAACAATCTCATGATGTTCATCAATCGCATGGTTAAATCCACTTTCTAATTCCGAAAGAAGACGAATGCGATTATAATGCGTACTCAAACGATAAATCGAATTCCAGATATGCTCTTTGCGCTTGCCATGAAAAATAATTTCATGAAATTCGGTGTCCAATTTATGAAACTCTCTTTCTTTATCCTGAGAATTTCTTAACATATCTTGATAAATTAAATTTTGTTTTAATCTGTTTAAATGACCTTCCGGAAAGGAAGAACAAGCTTGTTTTAACACTTCTTTTTCAAGAATATAGCGCATAAAAGCGGCTTCCTCAATCAATTGGAGATTGATTTTAGTAACATACGTACCTACTTGTGGAATCACTTCAACTAAATTTTCTTCCTTTAATTGAGTTAAAACTTCACGAATCGGTGTTCTGGAAATGTTTAATGCCTCAGCTAATTCGACTTCACTGATTGCCTGACCGGGTTTCAACTCCAGGTACATAATGGCATTTCTTAATATACGATAAGAATACGTTTTATTATTTTCACCAGCTTTTCTTGCTGTAACCGTAAACATAAATAGCACTCCTCTACAGGTAATAAGAAATCCAACATGCAACATTTCAAACAAATAAACTATGAAATCGTTTTTATTAATAATATTATACCATAGCAAAATTTTTCCTTAAATTGCTTTTAGTCTTGTTTTTTAAACGATTCTCCTCTTGGAGAGTGGTGAAATGGGATAATGAATATAACAATAACCTTTTTAGTTGGGCGACCTTCTGGATGCTAAACATTTGTAACAAAACGAATACGCGATTTCAAGGTACCCGAGAAACCGCATCACATCAAAATTTGATCATTTAACTTCCAGGCGGGTCGGAATATTTGGCCTTTCCGTTTCATTGGAAATAGCGGCCCATTTTTTAACAAAGCCATTATAGGAACAATTTGAGCCTTTTCATACCATATTCAATCATGCCGTGCATTAGTTTTCTTCGACTGGATGTCGGCCATTTCGCCATAGATACCTGAACAGTGTCCTTTTTCATTTCACAAAATAAATGATATTGCAATTTAGAGAAATATAGGTATTGTCAAATATTTATTTCAACATACAAAAACCCGATCTTTTCGATCGGGTGCATATCATCAGTTTCAAGCATCCATTAAGGATGCCCTCGTTAGATCGGATCACTTACAGTACTCGTACGATGATTAACATTATGATTCCACGAGTTAGATAGTCGCATTTTACGCAGCAACTATATGCTACACTAATTACGATGTTCTGTAAAGAATTTTCTAAATCACTTATTCAGTTTATTTTAAACAACATATTCCTTTGTAAATTCTTTTTACGATGGATTTTATTTTTAATAATAAAGAGTAAATTCCTAAAATCTCTTATAAAGTTAATAAAACAATAAAGAAGGGGCAAAGCGCCCCTCCTTTCTAAACCACGTAAACATCGATGAACGAATCAAATCCTGCTTTTTTTAATTCCTCAACGCGTTTTTCGGCATTTTCACGACTCGTGAATGATCCGGTAATTACACGGTACATGCCATTATGTTCTAGGATAAAACTATCGAAACCTTTTTGCTTTAATTCGGCAACTCGTTGTTCCGCGTTAGCCCTTTCCGAAAATGAACCCGTTACAACACGGTAATATACATTCTGTCCCGGCTCTTCTTTCTTTTGTAAACCGAAGTACTTCGCAACCCCCAACGCATGAGCCTCTCCAACTTTTCGTAAGTTAGCGTCGCTCTTAAGGAAGTCCGCATCCTTCTTTGTATCGATAAAGCCATTTTCAGTAAGCACGGCACTCATATTCGTCTCGCGTAAGACGTGGAAGTTTGCCTGCTTCTTGCCACGGTCTGGGAAACCGCTAAATGCCTTTGCAACTTCGTTGTGAACTGCATTTTGTAAGTTGCGTGTAGCTTGGCCTACTCCCGGATACACATACGATTCAAATCCCGTGCCGCCACCTGCGTTAATATGAATTGAGATAAACGCGTTTGCCCCCCAACTGTTAGCGTCGTTTGTACGTGCTGCAAGGGTAACGGTTTTATCGGTTTCCCGACTCATACGGATAGAAACACCAGAATAATTATTCAGTAAATAATCGCGCATGTATCTTGCGATTTTTAAGTTTAAATCCTTTTCCTGTAATCCATTTCCAGTTGCGCCTGGATCATTTCCCCCATGTCCAGGATCGATATAAATTTTTACCATTCTTCATCCTCCCCTTTTCGAAAATATTTGACCGTTTGATGAACACCTGTAGCTGCCAGACCAGAAAGTAAACCACCAAGCAACACTTCTGGATTAAACGTCCCTTGATTCACCCAAACATTTAGAATCACCCCCAAAATAGCCATCACCAGTGGAATATACTTGTTAGGAAAAGCATTGATACTATGCTTGATGACATAGCCAACACACATACAAATGCCCAGGACAACAATTTCGACATATTCAGCAAGAAAATTCATAATAACTTCCTCATATTATGCAGACTTCTCTCCCGGCAACTTTTAGTTGCCTATAATATTTAAAAAAAAGATTCAATCGCCTCTTAGTACCACGTCAACTTCTTTTCAACACTAACGTTGAATGCACCCCCTCCTCTATTTACATTTTGATCTCCAATTCCGTAACTTCTAGTTGCTATGTAACTCTAATTATACGCAACTTTTAGTTGCTGTCAAGTGTTTTTTCTACTTTTTGTTTACATTTTTTGCATTACCATAGAAAGCAACAATTTGTTGCGTTATAATTCACTATTAGAATAGAGAATTTAGAAAAGAGGAATCTTTATGTTCTCCCAAAGGTTAAAGAATTTAAGGATGGATAGAAAGTTAACTCAAGCGCATATGGCAGATTTACTCGGGATTTCCAGGCAGGGTTATGCTAAATATGAAAATAATACATCACAACCAGATTTCGACACATTAGTCAAATTAGCGGATTATTTTGATGTTACAACAGATTATTTGTTGGGAAAAAGTAATGATCCGCGATTGACTGCGGATCAAGAAAAAGAGGCTTTTGAGGAGTTTTATGAAATTAAGGAATTGTTAGCTCCATTATCTGAGGAAGATAAAAGGAAAGTATTACAAAGATTAGTGGATTTTACTAAAGGTGCAGTTGGTTTTTACAAAAATCACGGATATCCTGAATAATTCTCTTGGCATCATTATTTATTTTCGCTTGTTTGATAACCTCCAACAATAAAGTATCAAGCAGTTGTTGATCTGACATTTCTTTGGAAAAAGAATATTTCAAAAGCACCCCCCCATTCCTTTGACTCCACGCAAAGCGAACATGTGTTCTTGTTTAGTATGTCTATAATAACATTACTTTCAGAAAAATGAAACATTTTTTTGGATTTATCATGACATCATGTGAATATCAAAACAACGTTTTAGAATTCAATTGAACACAAATAATAAAGTAATGATTCTTATTAGCTACCTCTTCCCTAACCAACACCTAATTTTTAGTTTAAAAAACGAACGCAAATTCGTATAAAACTTGATATTTTAAAGGAAGCACAATTCCTATCTTTCAGAGCGAAAGAAATATATTCAGCGACTCGGGGAAAGTGTAGGAAACGGGGTAGGAACAGATGGCAGCAAGATATAGATTTAAAAACTTATCTTGATCCGAAAACCGAGAAGAAAAAGCGATAAAAATAAGTATAAAACAATAACTAACTAAAAAAGAGTTTGAACTAGAGCTTCCCAGTTTTGCCACGAAAGCAACCGGAAAGGGATATATCGAACCGGAGTAAACCAATATTGTTAAGTTTATAAATAAGAATAGTTACGAGTAGCAGGTAACGATTATTTCGTACTCCGTTAAACATTCACCTCGAATTTTTAGAGCCAAAAATCCCTCTGCTTTTCAGTACCCAAGAATAGAGCTAATGGAATCAATCAATATTTATAATTTTTGGTTTTGGTCGGCAAAAAGCATAAAAAAAGATATGACGTGACTTTCAGAAACTACTGAAAATCACGTCATATCACCGTTTTAAGTATTAAGCTTCCAAGCGGACTCGAACCGCTGACCCCTTCCTTACCATGGAAGTGCTCTACCGACTGAGCTATGGAAGCATTATTTGGCTCCGCAGGTAGGATTCGAACCTACGACCGATCGGTTAACAGCCGATTGCTCTACCACTGAGCTACTGCGGAATATATCAGGCCCGGCAACGTCCTACTCTCGCAAGGGGAATCCCCTCACTACCATCGGCGCTGAGAAGCTTA